>JBHADY010000129.1:0-23645 GCA_041855325.1 Ignavibacteriota bacterium | reverse complement strand
ATCATTATTCCATCGCATCGCGTAGTGGGAAATCGCGATGTAGAGCAAAAGAACTACACTGGAGAAGATCACTTCAAACGCGTACTCATTAACTTTGAACGCATATTTCATTAAGTATAATCTATCTTATCTATATTATTTCATTCTGTCTTACTATACTGCTGAGCAATTCCCTGCATTCGGAGAAGAATTCTTCGGAAATTATTTCGGCATTTTTCGCCATTTCTAATGTGGCTAAACCCATATAAGCGTATGGAATTGCCAGTTCGTTGCGGGCGGATAATCCCTCCAAGTGCTTGCGTATAGTGTTTATATCTCCGCGGGCGATTGGTCCGGTGAGAGTGCTTGCTCCAGAGCTACTGAGTATATTGTTTATAGTGGAGTTAACTATCCTCGGAGCGAATGCGTTTATGTCTATTTCTGCATTATCGCATATAGAGCTTGCGAGGCTGAGCGTGGAGTTTAAGTAGTTCGATAGTGTAACCGCAGCGCTGTGGTATAGCACTTTATTTTCCTTGCGTATGTGGTATGCAGTGCCGCCCATAAAGCTGATAAACTCAGCAAATACAGGTGAGGCATCGCCTTCGATTCCCCAAGGGATTTGATAGAACGCATCTTTGTTCATACTTGCGAAAGTCTGAAACGGATGCAAAGCGGCAATCTTCGCTCCGCATTCTTTGCAATGGATTAACTCATCGCTTGGGAGCATTCCCGAACAGTGAAAAATATGCTTATCGGCTAATTCACTACCAAAGTGCTGAGCGATAGAATCGGATACCCCGCTTATCTCGCCATCGCGAACGCAAAGTATTATAAGCTCTGGCACATCATTTAGCTCGTCTAAGGAGCGGACTATGCGATAGTGCGGTATAGCCTCCGTAGCACGCTTTGCGGAGGCATCGGAGCGAACGAGCAGGGAGAAGCTGCAGGAATAATGCATAAAGTAATCGGCGAAGGACAATCCGAGTTTGCCCCCGCCGATTACGAGTATATTTGTGTTTTCGAAATTCATTATGCTTTCGTGATTTCGAATCCGTCTTTTGTGTCTTTTAAGTTATAGCCGAGAGAGCTTATCTTTTGTCTTAGTTCGTCGGCTAAGGCATAGTTCTTTTCTTTCTTTGCGTTTAGTCTTTGGTTTGCAAGGTCAATGATTTCCTGAGGAATACCATCATTTGCAGTTTCTTGTTTTGCTTCGAGCTTCCAAACGGCGAAGATAGAATTCAGCTCAGTGAATAGCGCTTTTAAGTCTTCTTTGGTTTTCGCATCCAGCTCGAGCGGGTTATTCTTATTGATAAGCGAGAACACCTCTGCGAGTGCCTTAGGAGTGTGCAAGTCGTCCGCGAGTTTGGAGTATATTTTCTCTTTTATCTCGCTAACGTTTAGCGTCTTATCGCCAGTGGCATCTGCGTACAAGCCGTAAATGAAGTCCTGTATTCTGTATCTTCCTTTTGATATGGACTTAATGCCATCGAAAGTGAAGTTAAACACAGAAGCATAGTGAGCAGAGAGAATAGAGAAGCGAATATTCAACGGGTCAATTCCTTTTTCTATCAAGTCATTGATAGTAAAGAAGTTACCCTTTGATTTACTCATTTTTTCGCCTTCCACTTCCAGAAACTCATTGTGGCAGAAGAAGTTAGTCGGTTCTATGCCATAACCGGCTTTGCTTTGTGCAATTTCGTCCTCGTGATGCGGGAACTTCAGGTCTATTCCGCCTGTGTGAATATCGAATGGCAAGCCGAGTAGTTTTTCTTCCATAGCAGAGCATTCGATGTGCCAACCGGGACGTCCGGGATAGTTCACTCCGTCCAATTCAAAGTCCCAATAAGGTTCATTGTCTTTTTTGCCTTTCCAGATTACGAAGTCACTTACTTGCTCTCGCTCGTATTGATCGCTGTCTATACGCGTGTTGGACATCATATTCTTGAAGTCGAGGCGTTTAAGTTTTCCGTATTTGTCGCGTTTTCTCCATTCGCTCACATTGAAGTAGATAGACCCTTCTGCAGGGTATGCTAATCCCTTGTCGTATATCATTTTGATTAGCTGTTGCATTTCGTCTATGTACTCTGTGGCGCGTGGGTTCGCGAAGAAGTCCTTTGTGTCTATGCCCACGTGTTCCAAGTCCTCGAAGAACTTCTTTTCGTAGTAGTTTGTTAGCATAGCGAGGTTTTCTTTAGCATCGTCTGTTTGTTCGCCCATTTCTGCTTTCCACGCCGTTGAGCCTTTCTGCGAGTCGCGTATGGTTTTATCATCAATATTAGTGATATTCATCACCCATTTAACTGGGTGTTTCCCTACGATGCGGAGAGTTCTCTGCAGTAAGTCCGCAAAGAGGAAGGCGCGTATATTTCCGATATGTGCATAGTTATACACAGTGGGACCGCAGGAATACATAGTAACAGAGTTCGGGTTAATAGGGTTAAAATCTTCTACTTTTTTCGTCAGTGAATTATGTAATTTAATTTGCATTTGTCTTTTGATTTCTTTAGTATATTAGAGCTATATTTTTGCTTATATTAAGCTGTTTTGGACGTAAGTTATCGTAAAATATTGCATAATACAGCAAAAGCCAGAGCATATACACCCCGGCTTTCGCTTTAGTTATTTGAAATTACGCTCTTATTCAAATTTGTTGAAGAAAAAGAAATATGCAGTCCAAGATTTCTTCGTGCTTCCGCCTGAGCCTATCTTCGAGCCATTACGATCATAAACTGTTCCATCACTCTTAACAGTTCCAATTTTCGAGCCACTGCTATTGCGTACGCTGCCGTCGCTTGATATACTTCCAACACTTGAGCCATTACGGTCGCGCATAGAGCCATCATTGGATATACTTCCAATTTTCGAGCCATTTTTATTATACACAGTGCCGTTGCTTGCGATATTTCCTATTTTTGAACCATTGCGATTATATACAGAGCCATCATTGGATATACTTCCAATTTTCGAGCCACCGCGATCTCTCATATCGTCAGCTTTTGCTTCGCTTAAGCCAATAGTTAATACAGCGAGAATTGCTACAATTGTTAATAATACTTTCTTCATTAGTATGTTCCTTTATATTGTGAAATAAAATGTTATTAAATTATGCTATTGTCTATTCAGTTATTACTTGTAGGTTGACGCGTTTGCAGTGCTTGTAGTTTACTGATTTTTGCTTTTCGAGCCATTTGATAGTTTCTAAGGAAGTTGTCAATCCTGTATTTTCACCTTTTTTATCTTTTAATATAGCACTAATTGATGCAACATAGCTATTCAAAGCAACTTTATATGTCTTATTTAGGTCAATAGGCTTGCCATCGCTCATTTTAATTTCTAAGCTCTTTACGTCTTGTTTAATCTTTCCGAAGGTAATGGTATATGTAATACCGGAAACATACGCAGCACCGTAGTCATCAGCTGTTGCATTTCCTTTCAGTAGATCCACCACTTCTTGACCAGTCAAATTGAAGACGTATAGTTCATTTTGGAATGGATCCAGCTTATAGACATCTTCTACAGTGATATTCCCTTTTTTCTTAGTGCTGTAGCGCACACCACCGGAGTTTTGAACAGCTATGTCTGCTTTCACTGCTGCTCTTTGTGCATCTGCCATCATACAGCCGAGCTCTTCTTTGTTCGCAAAGTCATAATTTGACTTTGTTAGCACGCGTTTAAGCGATTTATCCTGACTGAAATCTTGATATAACTTAGCGGCTTCTTTGCTTTCTCTGTTGGTAGAGGCAATTTCTAATAGCTTGGAGTGTTTATCAGTTACCTTGCCGTTATTGTATTCAATAGTGGTCTCGGAGAGATACTTCAATTTGCTACCAGCTTGAGTAACTAGCACCCCGTTAACTACTGGAGATTGATGAACCGGAGTGTGCGAGTGCCCACCTATGATTAGGTCGGCTTCAGGGAAGGCTTCAGCTAGCTTCAGATCTTCGTCGTGTCCGTTGTGGGTTAGAAGAACGAGTATATCGCAATGCTGACGCAGCCATTTATACTCTTTAGCTACTTCCATTGGGTCGCGGAACTTAATACCTCCCACATTCATTGGGTGGCAATCAGGGATGCCTCTCTCATTAACCTGCAATAGCCCCAGTACGCCGATTTTAATGCCATCGCGTTCGAGTATCTTATACGGCTCTACGTGCAGACGCAGCGTATCGTGAGCATACATATTGGCGCAGAGATGCCTGAAGTTTGATAGATTAATCACATCGCGAAGTGCTTGCGGTTTCCCGTCGAATTCGTGATTTCCGATTACTGTTAGATCGAACTTTGCTGCATTCATAAATGCAACCATAGGATAGCTCGGGGTTGGGTGCATATCGTTGATTGGGTTGCCCGTGCGGTTGTCCCCTGCTGAAAGCAGAATTAAGTCCGGATACACATCGCGCAAGCTATCCACCATACCTATGAACTTAGGGAATTTATCGATTGCTGCGTGCATATCATTAGTTGATATAATCTTAATCGTCTTGGCTGAAAGTATGCCAAGAGATAATACAGAAATTGCAATATACGAAAAGAATACTGCAAAAGCTTGATTACGCTTCATTTTGCGTCCTTATGTATTGTTATTAATATTCTTCTTCTATAGTTACGATTGTAAGTAACTATATTGTATATAGTTACTTGCTTTGTTTTAGTCTTGCTATTGCGCAATGATTTTATTCAGTATTTGCACGGCATTGCTTGCAGCGCCTTTGCGCAGGTTATCCGCCACTACCCACATATTAACTGTATTTGCTTGGCTATTGTCTCGGCGAATACGTCCAATATAGACTTTATCGCTACCGCCGGAAAGCTGCACAGTAGGGTATTCTTCGTTAGTATTAGTGTTTATTACTTCTATGCCTTCGAACTTTGCGAGAGTATCAATAAGCTCGTTTATATCGTATGGATTTTCTAATTCTATGTTTATGCTTTCGCCATGCCCGCCGAGTATAGGCAACCTAACGCAGGTAGCTGTGATGTTCAGTTCGGGTAGGGAGAGTATCTTCCTGCTTTCTTGTATCATCTTTATTTCTTCTTCTGTGTAGCCCTGCTCTGTGCTATCGTCTTTGAATGCGTGGAAGATGGTATTATATGCTATGGGGTGCTTAGAGAGCTTATTATTCGGCTTGCCGTTTATGTCGCCCATCAGCGCATCAACGCCTTTTTGTCCGGCGCCACTTATTGATTGATAAGTGGATACCACAACGCGCTTCAGACCATATTTATCGCTAAGAGCTTTCAGCGGGAGCATCATTTGTATGGTCGAGCAGTTCGGGTTTGCTATTATTTTTTGATTAGTATAATGATCGAAATTAACTTCCGGCACGATGAGCGGAGCGTTTTCGTTCATTCTCCAAGCGCTGGAGTTATCAATCACAGTGCAATTCTTCTCAGCAAATAGAGGGGCATATTCCTTAGATATACTTCCCCCAGCGGAGAATAGAGCAAAATCTAAGTTAACTGGAACGTCTTTCGTAAGTTCTTGAATAGTATATGTATTGCCTTTGAACTGTATTTGCTTTCCGGCGCTTTTCGCAGATGCAAGTAGCGTTAGCTCTGCTATAGGAGTATTGTATTCTTCCAAAACTTGGAGCATAGTTTGACCGACTAATCCGCTAGCACCCACGAGTGCTAATCTAATTGCTTTCATCTCTTTTGCATCGACATTATTATTCAAAAAGTGTTCAAGTAGACGTAAGTAGAAGTCGGAAAATTGCAAGAGAATAAATATAATTCATTATAAAAAATACGATACTAAAAAAAATACATATTTATTTGCGAAAATATACGTAATTTTGAAAGATTTAATGTAAAGCGCATAGCTTACTATAAATTTTGAAAATTGAATAAACTCAGATACTTGAATACATAAAGAGATAATTAATCTAAAATGGATACATTTGGACTATATCAAAGCAAAACTAAAGCTGAATCATATACATTCGCCGATAAAGTGGCAAGAGTGCTAATAGATAAAAACGTCTCGTTCGTAGTGTGCAAAGACCTATTCGATACCCTCTCCGATGAAGTAAGAAGTAACGAACAATTCGTTAAAATCGTAGAGTTCGAGGAATTCCATAAATACGTAGATGCCGTTATTTCCCTCGGCGGAGACGGAACTATGCTCGATGCTTCAAAAAAGTTCTTTAACAAGGATATTCCAATTCTTGGCATTAATGTGGGACGTTTGGGCTTCTTGGCTGAATTTCAATGCGATGATCTCGAAGGAACTATAGATAAAATGCTCCGAGGAGAATACCGAGTGGTGAATCGCTCCTTCTTCGAAGCAACTACAGACGACGGAAGCAACTACTATGCACTAAATGATGTAGTAATCGAAAAAGCGGAATCACGCCTGCTCACAATTAACGCTTACGCCAGCGAACACTTAGTAGCGACCTATCGCGCCGATGGGCTAATCGTTTCCACGCCGACAGGCTCCACTGCTTATTCGCTTTCCTGCGGCGGACCGGTTATTCACCCGGCTACTTCCGTTATGTGCCTAACTCCAATATCTCCGCACACGCTGACTCTGCGTCCGCTCATCGTGCCAGATGATATCGAAATCACAATAATCGCTGAATCCGGCATTGGCTCTTGCAAAGTATCTATTGACGGACAAACCACAATCGAAATGCTTGACGGTGAAAAGCTGACCATACGCAAGTCCGATACCATAATGAAGATGATTAAGCCCGTGGATTCTTCATACTATGACTTACTGAGCAGAAAGCTACTCTGGGCGGCGAATTCAGTCGATTGCAGAGAGAAATCGCGTATGCTAAATAAGCAATAGACGGCACTAAATATTAGTTAATTAAATAAAGTGGAAAAAATAAATTTGTATATTTTCCTAATATTTAGTAATTTTGTAGTCCGTTTGGAAACGCTTAAGCGATTTCTAACTTATATGATATACTTTAAAGACGAAACTAAGTAAAATAATATAAAACAAGAGGTTTGTAATGTCAAAAAGATGCGAATTAACCGGAACAACAGTTATGTATGGTAACAATGTTTCGCATGCAAATAACAGAACAAGAAGACGCTTTTTACCGAATCTTCAAAAAAAGAGAATCTGGATACCAGAAGAAAGCAGATTCGTAACAGTTAAATTAACTACTAAAGCACTTAAGACTATCGATAAAAAAGGTTATCTTAATATGTGCAAAGAGTTAGGCGTAAAAGCTAAATAAGCTAAAATAAAGAAAGCTTAAATTATAATATAACCAGTGAAAATGATCTTATGCAAAGCAATACGTGCATATTAACTGCTGATATCTGTGCTGTAGTATCATTTGAATTGGGAAAGTTCAGAGCATAGATAGGGGCTCGGGGTTAACAATACTCCCAGCCCTTTCTATTATTACTAAGTTTTTATTATTACTAACTTTCTATTATAACGAAAATATAACTAATTAATGAAGATGAGATGGAGAACCGAATAGACTCTCGCTAACTCATTGAAAACCAAAAATATTAACTGAAAGTGAAAAATGAAATTCATAACTAAAAGAAGCATAGAAGCCCTCGTGTTCTTGGCTATATTCCTTGGTGTGTTTTCATACATAGGTAATATTATGGGCTTGCCGAATATGCTAAATACCATAATGCAAACTTCATACAGCTTGCTTATGGAAACAGTGCTATATATTATGGGTATCACTGTGCTATCGGGTGCTTTGGGTAAATTGCTAACAGAGTTCGGGGTGGTGCGCCTGCTGGAAGTAATCCTCCGTCCGCTGATGAAACCTCTATACAATATGCCCGGCGTTGCTGCTTTGGGCGGTATTATCACCTTCCTTTCTGATAACCCAGCTATTATTAGCTTAGCAAAGGACAAGAACTTCAATCGCTATTTTAAGAAATACCAATTAATCTCGCTTACGAACTTCGGTACGGCATTCGGCATGGGCTTAGTGGTTATTATCTTTATGGTAGGCAAGGGCTATCTATCAGCTGCTTTAATTGGTCTTGGCGGTGCGGTAATCGGCAGTATGATTTCCACTCGCATTATGCAAAAGCTCATTATTAAGGCTCATCCTGAGTTTGAAACTGAGGCGGTATCCGAGGGCGAAGACGACCCACAAATCTCCTTTAAAACAGAAGGTAGTCTATTCTTAAGAATGCTGAATGCAATCTTGGACGGCGGAAAGACCGGCGTTGATTTAGGTTTAGCTATTATCCCTGGTGTGCTTATCATCTCCACTTTCGTGATGATACTCACATTTGGTCCGGGTGCGGAAGGCTACACAGGCAAGGCTTATGAAGGTATTGCACTGCTTCCAGTTCTTGCGAACAAGATAAACTTCGTATTCGAATGGCTTTTCGGCTTCACTAATCCTGAGTTAATTGCCTTCCCGATTACATCTCTCGGAGCTGTGGGAGCAGCTTTGGGCTTGGTGCCACGTTTCATTCAGCAGGGCTTTATGGACGGAAATGCCATCGCTGTATTCACTGCTATGGGTATGTGCTGGAGCGGTTACTTAAGCACACACACAGCTATGCTGGACTCTTTGGGATACAGAAGCCTCACAGGAAAGGCTATCCTTTCGCATACTATAGGTGGCTTTTTCGCGGGTATATCGGCACACTGGCTGTTCGTGCTGTTCAGTACATTTTAATTAAGCAGATTAATTTAAATTTAAAGAGGGAAAGACGCAATTTATATTGCGTTTTTCTCCTTTTTTTTTGTACGTTGACATAACTTTTTGAGTTGTTAATTGTACTAACTAATAGAGGGATTATCCAGCTATTGTTCGATAAATACATTGAAACGATGTGAATTATTAAAATATTATCATTTTTGGCATAAATTTATATATATACTTTGTTGTTCTCGCAGATAATTAGTATTTTTAAGAACTCTAAAAAGTGCGGAAAAGTGAATACGAATAGACGAAACATATTAAAAGCTTTAGCTCTGTCGCCACTGTTGTTTAATAGGTCTTTGGCGAAGGATATAGATTTGGCTTCTCAGGCAAATGAAGCCTCGGAGGGCATTCTCGCGAAAGAGGCAGCCGGCAGCGGTATGCCAATAATACCAGAGATGCTTAATCCGGGTGATAAAGTCGCAGTGGTGGCTCCGGCAGGTCCATCTAATGTAGGCGAAGTATCCGAATTAATCAGCTTAATGAAGTCTCTAAATATTAAAACTGAGCTATCCAAAAGCATAGTGGAAGCCAAAAGAGAGCGCAACGGCTATCTCTCCAATAATGATGAAGAGCGTGCTGCTGAATTTATGCACTATATTCAAAGAGACGATATTAAGGCTATTTTCGCTGCTCGCGGTGGCTATGGAGTAATGCGCATATTGGATAAACTGGATTATGATGAAATAGCAAATCACCCTAAGATAATCGTTGGTTATAGTGATATCACCGCTCTGCTTATTGCCATTCAGCAGAATTGCAATATAGTAACTTATCACGGGCCGGTGGCTTCCTCGGACTTAAATAGCTTCTCCGTTAGCAATATGCTTCCTTTTATTCATAATCCGTCCTTCCAGCCGCAAATAGAATTTAGCTCCGAAAAGCTAAAGACTATTAAGCCGGGAGAGGCTTACGGTAGGCTGACTGGCGGAAACCTTACTATGTTGAATGCACTGCTTGGCACTAAATATGAAATTGATACAAATGATGCTATCATCTTTATGGAAGAAACGCACGAAGAGCCGTATAAAGTTGATAGAATGCTTACTCAGCTCCGCCTCGCTGGTAAGTTCGATAAATGCCGCGGGATAATAATCGGAAGCTTTGATTATATGAATATGAAGCGTCCGACTCGCACACCGTATCGCGACTATGCTAAGCTTTCTACATCGGGTTTGCGAGTGTTTAAGGATATTTTCTCTGATATGGATTTCCCTATAATACATGGTTTTCCTTTTGGGCATATGAAGCAAAAACTTACTCTGCCGTATGGTCTGATGGCAGAATTCTCAAGTGAAGATAAGAAATTAAAAATATACATTAAAAAAATAAGTTAAATGGGGGATTTATGAAAAGATCGTTACTAATATTATCTTTCTTATGTGTGGGGGTAATAAAAGTATTCTCACAACCTCAGCCGTTTTATGCCTCTGAAATTAATACAAGCGGATTTCCGAGATTATCCTCTTATGTTTCTCTTGTCAATGATAATATCTCAGAATACGATGATAAAGATTTCGTCATCTTTGAAAATGGGGTAGAGTACAAAGGGAAATTAGAATTTGAGTGCAGTAGTAATATTGAATACCCTCCGTTAAACCTGATACTAATGCTGGATAACTCAAGGTCTATGTATGACATCCAAGATGGAGCCACCGAATCTATGAAAAACCACTTAATTGCCGGGGCTCGCAAGTTTATTGATGGCTTTAATTTTGATAATGGTAGCCAGATGGAGATTATAGTCTTTAGCACTAATATGCGCCAATTAGTGCCTTTCACTAATGATAGGGAATACCTAAAGAATAGGGTTGATTCAATTATTTTTGGTGGTAGCACGAACTTCGACGCTCCATTTTTGCATAAGGACAATGGCGCAATTAAGCGATTTGCCTCAAGCACTCCTGATAGCATTCGTCGAGCTATTATAATAGTGTCCGATGGCGCTCCCGATGGGGAGTTTCACTGGAGAGAGATAGCCGAAGAATGCCGTAAGTTAAATATCACGGTTTATTCTGTAATATTAAATCACGACCCTCAAATAGATGAAGGTGATTTGTTCCGCTTGCCAGAAAGTACAGATGGAAAAATGTATGCAGCGAAAAATACTGATGAATTATACACAGCACTAATAGACGCTGTCAATAAGAAAACAGATAAGAAAATGTGCCGACTTATCTGGACTACTAATTATGCCTGCTCTGAATCTGATAATTCCAGAGATATAGTGATATCTTTTCAACCAGCCAAAATAAGTGTTCAAAGGAAGTACTCTGTGCCACAAAGCGGAATTATTCACAAGGATTATTATGATAACCGCTTGTTTTTCAATGTAACTGAAATAGGAGGGATAGTAGAGAAGGAGCTAACAATAATACCACAAAAGACGGGTGTGCAACTACTTAGCTATCAGATTAAGCCGAGTAAGAATTTTGAAGTATTGGACTGGGATGCAAATAAACCTGGCGTGCAAGATGTCGAGAGTATTTTCATTGAAAAAAATAAGCCACATAGAGTCTTAGTGCGATTCACTAAGACCGAAGATGTGCCATATGTTATTGGCACCTTGGTGATAAATGCTGAACCTTGCGACATGCGAGTAGAGTTAATTGGCGGGCTTGCTCCGCTTAAGATAACATTCCCGCTTGGAGGCGAGATGTACTCCTATTGCGATAAAGTAAAAATTGCCTGGGTGGGACGCAAAGAAGATGGCGGCGTAGATTTATATTATAAAACACCGGAAGCCTCCAGCTGGGTTAGAATAGTAACTAACTATAAAGCTGATACGATAACTTGGACTCCACCAAAAGTACACGAGAATTATCAATTCCGCGTGAGTTCTGTGGCAAATGGAAGTATTAATTGGAGTAGTGTGTTTGGCTCCGATGGCGAAGATAGAATTGAAGGTTTGGCTATAGATGAGAGCGGTGAAAATTTATATATTATAGGCACTCACACTGGTAACTTTTCCATTGGCGATCAAGAAATATCGCATTTATCTAAGAAGGACGCCTTCTTGTTATGCTTCGATGAATTTGGACATCTTAAATGGCACAAGGAGTTGCTAGGTCCAGATGATGATGAGATTACCGATTGCTGTATTGATGACGAGGGAAATATATGCATAGTAGGAAAGATGATACGCGACTCTAGATTGGCTGGTTTATCTCCAAGCATATCAAGCACGAATAGGTTTTTCGCATTCACTGCAAAGTTCAATAAGGATGGTAATCAAATGGGCCTTTTTGCCTTTGATCCAAGGAAAAACAACCCCGGTTTCTCCAGCGAAGGGCATTCTATCGTCTTTAATAAAGATGATGATAATTATACTGTATATTGCGGATATAGTGGCGAGTATATGTATGATGGTGTAACGCTTCGCGATACTAAATCAGGCTTGTTTGTTTTCTCTTTAGATAAGTCTATGGTGAAAGCCAGTAATATCAAGTATGGCTCAAATAGAAATTATCACTCAAATTCTTACTCTGTTAAAGATGCAAGTGGTAATCAGTATTTAGCTGAAGTATTCAGCGGAACTACAGAAGTTAATGGTAAAGAATACGTAAGCAAAGGAGCTACGGATATTCGCTTCCTTAAGAAAACACCGCCAAAGACTGTTATTGATATCCTCGAACAATCCATAGCTGTGCGACCAATGCGACCATTACTTGAAATTGGAGGTTTAGATTTTGGTGCCTTGCATACTGGGAAGTCAGTTAGTCAGTCATTTCCGTTTATCACAAATGAAGGTGATATTCCGCTGAAAATAGAGAGTATAAATATAGACAATTCTCAGTTTACCATTGATGTGCCAAATGGCACCGTGATTGAGCCGAATCATACATTAAATTGCAAAATTACTTATAGCCCTACTAACTTCGGCAAGGTTAATACCAATATGTCGATATTCTTCAATTGCCATGATAATATTTCTGTAAGTTTTAAAGGCGAGGGTTTATGCTCTTTTGAAGCCAAAAGTATGCTTGATATGGGCAATGTAGTAGTTAATAAGACTGTTAATAAGACTTTCGAAAGCGTAATTACCAATAATGAGCTGGATAGCTTCTTAATCTCTGCGAAAATAGTCGGAGCCGATAGTCAGTTCTTTAAGATTATATCACCAACTGCAGGAACTAAAGTAAAACCAGGAGAGTCTATCCCCGTGAAGGTGGAATTCTCCCCAACTTATGATAGAGAATATATAGCATATATTGAATACACTGCCAATGCCGGCTGCACCGGAAATAACACTAAGCTCATCGCAAAAGGCGTAAGTGGTGATATGACGCTAAGTAATATTGACTTCGGCTCGCATAGACTTGGCTCTAAGACAACGAAAGATGGGCAAGGCAATGAGGCGGTAGTAACTATAAGTAATGTAATAGAATTCCCAGTAGAACTGATAAGCTTAGAGTTAGAAAATGAAGCTGACTTTAAGGCTAAGGGATTTGAATTGCTTACCCCAATACCAGATATACCATTGGTTCTTAATGGAAATGAAAGCTATACTCTGAAGTTTGCCTTCTCTCCTAAAAGCGAAGAAAGCGTAAGCAGCAAGTTAATAGTGAAGATTAGTACTAACGAAAAAGCATATACAGCTAATCTCCGTGGCGAAGGCTTCCTGCCTAAGTTTAAGTATGCTTGGGAATGCCCTCCACCAGTGAACCCCGGAAGCTCCAGTATTGGGGAGTTCGTGATAGACATAACAGACTCTAAGTCCGATGTGTTTATAAAGAATATTAAGTTCAAAAAGGGAGATGAGTATAAGCTGACTGGAAGTGTAAATGACTTAACTTTATCGAAAAAGAAGAATAGGTATATTTTCCAAGTAGAGTTTACTCCTCAGTCCTCAGGAATGATAAATGATGAGCTAATCATCACCTCCGATGCCCTTGCGAGTGCTGAAGAAAAGCCTCACGTGGATTCTACTTACTCTATAGAATGCGAAGCCAAAGGCAATGCTTACGATACCAAATTGAACTTTGATAATACTATTATCTGCGGACAAAGCAATAAGAGTATATATGTGGAGAATAAGTCGAAAAGCATTCAGTTGCAGATAGTTAGTGCTAAAATAAACGATGCAAATGGTGTATTCTCTGCGAATACTATTGTGCCGGTAACTATAGAACCGAGTTCTCGCATCGAGATAAGCATAGCATTTTCCCCGAAAGAGAAGAAAAAGTATATGGGAGAGTTAGTGCTTAAGACAGATGATGGGCAAACTCTCTCTTGTCAGCTTTTGGGCGAGGGCGAAGAGATTGCTCTATACACTAATCCTAAGCAATTAGACGTAGATCCGGGAAATACTTTCCAAGTGCCGATAATGGCGGATATTCCTGCAACTAATGACACACAGCTAAGCTCTATTTCATTCATAGTTAAGTTTAATCCGGCTATGTTTATACTCAATAAGAAAAAGCCAATAGAGACTAAGCTAGCCGGAGTTAATTGGAAGGAAACTAAGCTCGCTCACGGACACCACAGATTCGATAGCGAAGGCAACATCGCACTGCCGATAAGCCAAAATGAAATAGCTACGCTGAAGTTCTTCTCTGCACTCGGCGATACCAATATGGACGAGATAAGCATAAAGTACTTCGTTAATTCTTGCGAAATAGCTACAGATAAGCTATTCTCAGTTAAGCTAAATCCTGTCTGCTTGGATTCTGTCCGCCGTGTGCAATTCTATGACTCTAAGACTAAGATTGCATCTATATATCCTAACCCAATTAACGATGTGCTATGTGTAGATTACTCCCTCGGTATCGAAGCACCAGTGATTATAGAGATATATAATGAACTCGGAAATGTGGTGATGACATTAGTTAATGAAAAGCAAAAAGCCGGAAATTATACTATTAAACAGCCACTCGGAGACTTGAGCAGTGGGGTGTATTACCTGCGATTAAAGCAAAGCGGTATAGTTAAAATACGCAAGCTGAACGTGATTAGGTAATACTTAAAATACCATAAACGAAGAAAGGGCAGACAATCAGTCAGCCCTTTTTCTTTATATTTAGTAATTAATTTGTCTTATTCTTCTATGCCGAGGAAGCCTTTTAAGCGTCTGATGACCATATCAAAGTATTCTATCATCATTTCGCGTAGCTCTGGCACATTCATCTTAAATGCCTTATCGTATAGTGCAAATGCATAGTCCCGAACGCAAGGGAGTTTATATTCCTCGCCGAAGCGCTTCAGCTGCACAGTGAATTTCAGAATGTCGTTAATCATTATGTTATTCACCACGTTTTCGCGTAGCGGAGCGAATCTGAATTCTAAGCGGGGGATAATCATAGGCAGAGCTTGCAATAGCTCTTGGCTTGGCTTATACTCTTTGCTATCGAGGCATACTTCTGTATATATAGGCTTTAAGTCGTGATGAACGGTAGGTATTGTGCATAAACTTTCGCTAAGCTCTTCTGCTTTTGGTTCTTCGATAGCCTCTTCTATCACTTCGTCTTCAGTGTCATCTGAGTATAGAGGAATAGTAAATCTGAAGGTCGAACCTTTGCCCACTTCACTTTCCACCCAAATCTCGCCTTTGTTTAGGTGCACCATTTCCTTGCAGAGGATTAGTCCTAAGCCAGTACCTTGCTCATTATTTGTGCCGTGAGTAGTGTGATTCACCTCAATCTTGAATAGCTTATCTATATCTTCTGGGCTTATGCCTACGCCGGAGTCTCTAACGGAGAACTCTGCGAAGTTACCATCGGACTGCTTAGCAGAGATGATAATAGTTCCGCCATTCGGAGTAAACTTAATCGCATTAGATACTAAGTTTCTTAGTATAGTACTTGCCATATTGTAATCAGTGAATACCACGAGGGAGTCATCAACTGTGCGATCGAGCTTAATGTTCTTTTGCAGGGCATTTTGCTTCAGCAGGTCATGCACGTTATTCACTATGATATTAGCTGGGATAGCATCAGGTGTATTCACCATGACTCCTCTCTGCATACGTGACCAAATAAGTAGGTTGTCAAGCAGTTTATATAGGTTATTAGCAGAGGAAACCAAGCTTGCTACTGTGTCCTTCACTTCGGTGCTGGAGTATGAATCGTAATAAGTAAGCAGAGATTCCAGGGTGCCTGTAATACCGGATAGCGGAGATCGTAAGTCGTGCGAAATAATGGAGAAGAACTTATCCTTCTCCATATTCACGCGATTTAAGTTATCTTGGGATACTTCGAGTCGTTTATTAAGCTCGAGTAGTTTGTTCGATTCTTCGATAATAGTTTCGCGAGAGTTACGCAATTCAGTAATAAGCTCTTCGCGTTCTTTTTCCACTTTATAAGTATCTGCAAAGTCGGAAGCAATAAGCGTAATACCTATCATTTCCTGGAATTGATTAAGTATAGGTGAGAACACGCCCATTAAGTTATGGTTCTGAATAGTGAACATAGAGCGGTTATCCTTTTTGTTTAGGACTTTCTCCATAGCTGATTTCCAAGCTTCGTCTTGCAGAACTACGTCATTAATGTTGGAGCCTGTTAGTTTTTCTGCGCTCATTTGGAAGATAGTAGTGAATCCCTTGCCAGATGAGTGAATAATATTCCCATCGAGGTCGAAAATGAATATCAATAGATTAGCATATTTAGCTATCTTCTTCAGGTTTTCTACGTTATCTTCGTCGCGTTTTTTCTTTTCAATTCTCTGGTCTATCTTGCGAATTACAGATACTATGCCTCGTATCTTTGGGTTGTCAATCATATTGGCAGAATGCACTTCTATCCACGCATATTTTTCGTTTCCTATCCAGTGCCTGCAAACGAATGTATCTGTAGCTCCGGGGACTGCTATCACTCTATCGAATGACGCATTCACCATATCCAAGTCATCTTTATGAATATAGCTAAATGGCGTAATCATAGCGCTTGCGTGGTCTTCTTCCATTCCCATCTTTTGCCAGAACTGTTCTGATAGGTAAGTTAGCTCCTTATTTTCGTTTATCACGAGAATAATATCAGGAAGAGCTGTGAGTATATCTTTCGGTGCCGAACCAATATTAATCATCTTATAAGAATAAGTATTTGGTATCGGGTCTATCTTCATCAGAGAGCCGAGATATATGCGTTTATTATCGAAATAAGGGGTAGTTTTTACCTTTGCAACGAAAGGGTCGAGGTTTATATCTACGAATTTTATCGTAGTTTCGGAAGGGATACGCAGGATTTTATCGAAGTCGAAATCCGGGTATTCATGCAGGAACTCCATATCAATGAATGCTCGTGCTTGGTATTGCTCGCGTCTGTCAGAGTCGAGGATGCCGAGGTATCTCATCGCGATTTCATTCGCGTGGACGATATTCCCGTTCGGTCCTATTTCAAGGAAAGCCTCTTTTCTGATTTCATCGCTATTTCCGCTAATTCCATTTTTTGCCGTGAGAGTTGCTATATCAATTATGACAGAGGTTAGTATTTCCCCTTTTAGTACATCGCTTGTTCTATAGCTTTGCCACAGAGTGTGATATGGTCTATCTTTATGGATGAAGTGGAATTCTAATGGCTCAAATTTGGAGCTATTAAAGTTCTCGATGAACTTGCTGCACTGAGTAGGGCTTGCGTTTTTTAGTATGGTCTCGAAAATAGACTTTCCTATCAATTCATCATCTTTATCAATAGCAAAATACTCGAGGCAGTAGTTCGATGCCTCGGTTACTATGAAGTTGTGATTAAATCGAATAAATGGCATTACTCTGTCCAAATCAGAGACATTTTGCATCTTGCTTGCAACCATTCTTGCCATTTGTAAGCTATTTCTTGAACCCATCTAAATACAAAACTTTGTTATTTTTTAGCAATGTAAAATTACAAAAAATAATCTGAATATACAAATTAAAAAATCTTCATAATTTGTATGCCTGTAACTAAGCAGATAAAATAATAGCGGAATGCCCATAAAATCTCAATATAAGAGACACTCATAAGTATATATATTAGCTATTAGATAATAGCCTTATGCGGAAAGTCTATGCCTGCATAACAAACGGGGTTGCTCTTTTTATAATTTCGAGAGCAACCCCATTTAAAATCACCGGAAAAAACAAGCGGAATTTTACTTGCTGAGTTTTTGGCGAATCTTCTTTTCGCTCATTCCGCGCAAGTAATACAGCTTAGCACGGCGTACGCTACCTTCTCTTAAGACTTCAATGCTTTGAATCATAGGAGAATACACAGGGAAGATTCTTTCCACGCCGATACCGTTGGAGATTTTACGAACTGTGAAAGTTGCATTCACGCCAGCGCCACGTCTTAAAAGAACGATACCTTTGTAATTTTGGATACGTTCTTTTTCGCCTTCGACTACTCTTACAGCTACGTTTACTGTATCGCCAGGCTTAAAGAAAGGAACTTCTTTAAAGTTTTCGCCGTCTTTTTGCTTGCGAGCTTCAATTGCTCTCTCTTTTACCAATGAGTTTACGAAATCCATTGTATTCATTGTTTTTCCTCTATTGTATCAATTTAAGAACAGCAAAATTACGAAAAAATACTGAGATTATCAAATAATATTATAGAATAAGTTAAAATACTTGCCGCAAAGGCTAAATATTTTTCCCAATATAGAATTAACTTACTTGGATAGTAGTGCTTTTTGTGGTTTATTGCTGTATGTATTGTTTATATGTAATAGAAAATTATTAATTCTTATGCCTGATTTGTATCGTCATTTACAGGAGTGCCTGTGTTATTATTATCCTCGAATGCAGATTTCAGCGTGCTTTGCGATATTTTATTTGTTGTTTTATAGTTCCAAAGTTGTATTAATGCCAGCACGAGAATCAGCACCACGGAGGTGATAGAAAGCGTATTTATGCGAGCATCGTTATTTTTCGTTTCTTCTATCAGAATTGCTTTTGCTTCTTCGAAGTGCTTCTTCAGCTCGTGGACTTTTGAGTAGTATGCTTTTGATATTTGATCGAACTCAGTAAGGCTGAGCTTCACGGCACCGACTTTATTATTTGCCTTCAGATTATTGTCTATAAGCGTGATATTTGCTAAGTACTTCTTCTGATTATTCAGGTGCGAATCAAATAGCTTCAGCTCTGCCTCGGAGGAGAGATGCGGACGCAGTGAGTCGCCATATAAGATAGCTCCACCGTTCAGGGAGTTCAGATTACCAAAGTGAGTGTATCTATCTCCCATCTCGGTGCTAAGCAGCATATTCTTCATTGCTATATTTGATAGCAGAAACTTATCAAGTATAGCTTCAGTATAATGCAATTTAGTTTGAATTTTTGCGATTTCCTCTGTTTTATTTTTATTACTATTTGTGAAGAAAATAGAAATGGTGCTTATAATAAGCAGTATCAAAAGCACCACGAAACTGGACTTTATTAGCGTGTTATTTTTCATAGTATTCAACTTTCTATTTGCGATAATTGCCTTGCTTATAATGCAATTTCGCCTATTTCAGTACCTTTGATAATTGCATTAGTATCTAGGATGATTATTACTCTTTCGCCGAGTTTAGCTATGCCACGCACATACTGAGAGCTTTTGCTACTTATGCCTGTTTTGCTCGCCAGAGAAGTATGCTCTTCGGGTATATTCAGAACTTCGCTAACTGAATCAACGATGAAACCGACGGATTGCTCATCTAAATAAACGATTATAATACAAGTTCTATCGGTGTATTCAGTTTCTTCGAGTTTGAATCTTGTTCTAAGGTCTAGAACGGGATATACATCTTCTCTTAGTTTGATTACGCCTTTAATGTAATTTGATGTTTCTGGTATCGGAGTGAATTTCTGCATACCGATGATTTCCATCACGTATTTAATTTCGATAGCGTATTCTTCGTTGTTTAGTTTAAAGGCGAGGTATTTTTCCTCTTGGGCATCCTCTTCGTCGAAGTCTACTAATTCATCATCATAAGATTCATCGTAAGCCATATTGTATTCTTAATTAGTTAGTAATATTATTTTTCGTAATTAGTAATTCTTTAATATATTGTTTATCGGATATTGTGGACGATACTTTAACAAAAAAGGTGTATTGCACAATACACCTTTTTGCTTATATTTTTCTTTTTACTGCTATGAAAGTGATTAATTCATGCTCAGCTTCAATATATCTTTAGAAGTTAAGCGTTTAGATCCGATGAATCTTTTGCTATAGTAAGCACTTTCAAGGGAAGAAACAGTCACGCCGTATCTAGAGCTTGCATGAGCGAATAGGTTATCGCCTAAATAGATGCCAACGTGTGATACATACACGCCTTTGCGAGTATTGAAGAACACGAGGTCGCCGAATTGCAGGTCGTTCTTTTTAACTTTCGCACCTACTGTATTTTGTTCAGCTGCAGTTCTTGGGAGTACGATGTTTCCGGAGAGTTGAAATATAGTGCGTACGAAAGCAGAGCAATCAATAGCGCTTCTTGTAGTTCCTCCGAACAAATATGGAGTGCCGAGCCAATCCATAATATTGTTCATAATCTCTTGTTTGCTGATTCCGCAAGCGAGTACTTCGTAAGAGCTTGGGTCGTCAGCGAATAGGTAGCTCATCCACATAGATCTTAATTGGTCTATGTTTACTACGATATCGTCTTCTTCGTATAGTTCGTCTAAATCTTCGCCTTCTGTGTCTTCAGCATTTAGATTTCTATCTGTTTCATACATATTGCTGTATTGTCTATCAATGAAGTTAGCTCCTACTTCTTGGCTTGTTCTTGCTTCATCAATAGATAATCCGGCTACGTTTCTCAGGATTTCTAAAGCTTCGCTTTTAGTTTTTGAAGGGTTATAAGAACGTCTATTTTTTGCTACCCTTGTTACGCGTGCTTTTTTGCCTTTTCGGCTTTTTTTGCTTCTTGCCGCCATTGCATCTTCCGTCGATGCGACGAGCATAAGTATCATTGCTAAGAATACTATGATTTCCCTTGCTTTGAATGCTGTTTTAATCATATTTTTCTCGAGTTTGTGAATAAATACTGTAACTTATTATTAGTAAATAACGTAATTTGAATATTGACTTAGAGCATTGAATCAGAGTGTTTGGTAAGGAGCTGGAACTATGTAATTTCGTAGTTCAAGAAAATTACCAAGTGACTTATCAATAAGCTATCAAATTCGGCATCAAAATTGTGTAATTTTACGAAAAGTTGTGTATGTAATTTGACACTTTTTGATACTTTGTCAATCTTTCAAAACGTAAATTTATGAAAAATTATAATACTACACAAATATTTTTTTTCACAAAAATACGTAACAATACTTATAATCTTTGCAATCAAGCTAATAATAGGCAATTCAAAGATTAGCCCGTAACTAAAAAAATTTAAGAAAGTGAAATAAAAGAAAGTAAAACTATGAGCGATTACGAATTAGACCCATACAAAGAGAGCAAGAAATTCGACAACTTCTATCAATACCAAGAGAAGTATTCCGATGACTCTTTCTGGAAAAAACTAAAGAATAATGCAGCAAAAATAAGCAATGTAGCTATAGAAAAAGCGCTAACTCTATACTTTGCGATGAAAGACGAGGAAACTCCGCTTTGGGCGAAGACAGTAATTGCCGGCGCTTTGGGATATTTCATCTTCCCATTAGACGCTGTGCCGGATATACTCCCTGCTCTGGGCTACTCAGACGATACGGTTACGCTCATCGTTGCCTTGTTTACCGTGGGAATGAATATTAAAGATAAGCACGTGAAACAAGCCCAAGAAAAAGCGAAATCTTGGTACGAAAAGCTTGGCAGGAGCGAATAAGCATAATTATAATGCACTGAATATAAGTAAACAGCTAACATATACTTGAATATGTTAGCTGTTCTCGTTTACGCGGGAGACGAAATTGCGGATAAGCCGCACGAATTGCTTATTCATCTCATAGTAAAGCAAGTGTCCGCCCGCAAGGTTGTGCGTTTCAGCGTTCGGGAAGTTAAACATCTGCATAAAGTCTTCGCCTATGGAGTTGTCCTCCTCACCGTTTATGATTAGCACAGGCTGCTTTATCTTTTTGGTCATTGGTTTTAGGTCTTTGGAGTATTCTGGGTAGTCCCAGACTTTAATGGCAAACTCCAGCTTAGTACTTTCGGATTGGTTTATTTTATCCAGCTTTCGGGCTGTGCGTGTGCTTTCGGTAAGTAGTTTATAGCGTTTTCCCGATTTATTCATTTTGTGCATAGCCAGCTGAAACTGCGGACGTATATTCTTCTTTGGATCGAACTTCAGGTCGCCGTCTATTTCGGAGTTTATATATTCTATCTGGTTCTTGATTGAACGCAGTACGTTCAGCGTTACTGTGGTTAGGATAAGTCCCTTAACTTTCTTAGGGTATTTGTGAGCATAATTCACTGCTAAAATCCCACCGAAAGAGTGAGCCAGAAGGAATATCTTTTCGTCCTTTTCTGTATATTTATTGACTACTTCGTTAAAGTCATTCATCATAGTCTTTAGCGAGTAGTCACGCTTCAGGGATTTGCCAGAGCGACCGCATCCCCTTTGGTCTAAGTAAATAAGGGAGAGGAAGTCCTCCAGTTCTTCGCCACCCATTTTCTCAAAACTCTTGCTCCAAGCGCCCGGTCCTCCGTGTATATAGAGACAGGTGTCTCCTTTGCCAGACTTCTTAACGTACAGGGAAACTCCGTCTTTGGTTTCGAGGAATTCGCCTTTGTCTTCTTTGCTTTTGTCATATAAATAGTAAGATGTGCCAATCGCAGCAGTTGCAGCTGCCGCCGCCGATACGTAATATAGTACTTTTTTCATTGTCTTGTACTTCTAATATTGATATGTCATAAATATACTATATAGACGTAGTAAGAGAGATTAAGTTATAGTTTATTCACTATCGCAGAGATTATATCTTTAGTATTTAGGGTATTCATACACTGGAAATGACCCTTCGGACATTCATCCTTTCCTATGTGCGAGCAAGGACGACAGGGAATAGAAGTATTCTCTATCAAAGTATATTCATTATATAGAGGAGTGAAGCCAAGTTCCTTAACCGTGGAGGCAAAGATGGCTACGATGGGCTTTCGGCAGGCAGAGGCTATGTGCATAAGCCCGGAGTCATTGCACAGAATGCAATCGCACTGCTTTATTATTGATGCAGTGCCACTTAGCTTCAGCTTTCCACAGAGGTTAATTACATTTGCACTTGTACGGCGGACTATCTCCTCTCCAGCGGAGATATCCTCCTTTCCGCCCAAGATGACGAAGTTATGCGCTTTAAGACCATCTATCACCTCGCAAATCTTATCAATTGACAGCTTCTTGGTGAAGTGTGCCGCACCAGGGGCAATTGCTATTTTTTTATTGCTATTATCTATGTAATCGCTTAGGCGTATGTTAGTGTCAATGTTAACATAAGAGTCATAGTTGCGGGAATTGATTAAATCCTCGCAGCAGTTGAAGTAGTTATCCGTAGCGTGCAGGGTGGGGGCTATCTGTTTCTTTAGATAGACTAAGCACAGCTTATATAATCGCCTTTTATCGATTTGCCGAACATTGTGCTCTATCTCTTTATTGGATAAACCTTTGCGTAGCTGACGCGAGCGTCTGTTGTTCTGTAGGTCTATAATATAGTCGAACTTACCATATTTTGCGATGATATCAGCTTTCTGTTTCTTCAGCTGGGATTTCTCTCTATTGTATAATATAAGGTTATCGATATATGGGTTATTCTGTATAATATCAGCGAAAGCAGTATTAACGGCGAAGGTGATTTCCGCATTCGGGTTCGCCTCCTTAATTGCCTTGCAAATAGGCGTAGATATGATAATATCTCCGATGGAACTCAGTCGGATAATTAAATATTTGCTTTTGTCAAAATTTAATGTTAATTTCATATTCTAGAAACCTGCACGAATAATAGCTATTTTATCGGCTTGCTAAAATATAAAGATTTCAGCACTTTTCAGTGATAAATTACGTATATTTTAGTACAGACAGCTCTTTTAAGACAGATGATGAAATACTACTCGTGCCTATTAATCGGTGTTTAATTAATAATGCAAGGATAACTATGAATATGAACTTTTCATTCGAGATAAATGATAACGT
>JBHADY010000128.1:0-7435 GCA_041855325.1 Ignavibacteriota bacterium | reverse complement strand
TATTATTCCGCTCTCTGCTCTTTTATGCGTTCCAAGCGCGCTTTTATGACTTCCAGTCCTATAATATCACTTTCAGCGATCAATCCATTAAAGTATCTGATTTCTTCGACTTCAGGATACTATATTCCACTCGCTCGCCTATTCCGAGGAAGTACCTCTCCAAGTTAGACGCAGAGCTACAAACTATGATACAAAAGCTGGAGCTGACTTATCTATCCGAAGGCGATATAGCAAGCAATGAGAAGCTTATCCCGCAGGACTTAAGCGCAAGTGAATTATATGAGTTATCTCTTGGTATTCAGCAGCTCGTGCTGGCAGAGATGAACGAAATTATAGCTAATAGCGAGGACATACGCCAAGCAATAAGCGCCCGCGCATACAATATACTGAAGGCTTTCGTATCACCCGCACAGGAGGATTTACTCCAATGCCTTGCCTTCGGCTATAATGAAAATACTGCTTTCCAGCGCAAGTGCAATGAGTCTTTCGGCTTCGCAAGCGATGCCACTCGCTTCCTGAAATACAACCTATACCTGACCAAAGGCAATGCCGAAGCAGGACTTAAGGAAGAATATAAAACTTTAATCCGCCTATACCTAAAGCATAATAAGCCCGAAGTTTATGAGGACTTATCAAATATTGCTATGGCTGCGGAACTTATCCCCGATATATTAGAAAAGTATGATAACGAAGAGTTAAATATACTCGTTGTCTTGGCTTATGTACCAGCAGAGAATAACTTAGAACTTGCTCGCCTTGCTCTGCACAAACACCAAAAAGACTTAGATGCATTCTATACTAAGCATAAAGCTATATTCACTAATGGCAAGTACCAAATAACCCCGAAACTTGCTGAAAGATTGCGTAGCTATATTAAGGCAACTGACCCAAAATGGCACGAAAAATTAAGCAATCTGAAAGCTAAATACGAAAGCAGAATTCCAGAAGAAAGAGAGAGAATCAAAACCCAAAAGACTGCGGCTATCCTCTCTTATGAAAAGGATATTGCGAAGATAGACCAAGAAATCGCCTCGCTGAATAAGTCCTATAAGCAACTGCAGGAAGAAATGATGCACCAAGAAAACGAAATGATAGACATTCGCCAGCAGATAAATGATAAGTCATTCTCCAATAGCCTGATGGCTTCCGCTATCTCTGTGTTTATCACTATTTCGGTGGGTATTTTCTCTGTCATTCTGCCTAATATCTTCCAAGCAGATGGTCCGAACTCGCCTGTTTTCTCCGTGCAGTTCATACTTTATACGATTACTGCGGTACTGGTGGTGCTGGATTATATCTTCATTCGCCGCACGCTAACCCTGTATAAACACAAGAAGCAGAACGAGGAATTTCAGTCCAACTTAGACCAAATGGAAGAGCAGAAAAAAGCTTATTTGAGCAAAATGTCTGAAATTAAAGATAAAATCGAAAAATACGAAAAGCAGAAAAAAGAGCTTCAAGACCTGATGGATGCATAATCTTTCTGCGCTTACCTCTCCTATATCTTAAAAGTTAATAATTACCCCCGGCATTATCTTCCTGAGACGTTGCATTTCCTCCATTTGGATGAAGTTCTTGCGCACGTTGATTAGCTTCATATTTTTCATAAAGCGCATTTGATTCGGCAAGGTCTTTAATCTATTATAGTTTAGCGAGATGTAAGTCATTTGATTCATCCTGCCGATGGAAGTAGGTATTTCATTAATGAAGTTATTATCTAACTTCAGTTTCTGCAGGCGATAAAGGTTCGATATTGCGTCTGGCAGGTATTCCATTTGATTTTTCACCATATCCAGCTCTATTAAGTTTTGCATAGATAGAAGTTGATTCGGGAACTGCTTAAACTTATTATTCCTCAGAGAAAGCACCTCTAAGTAAGCCAAATTCGATATGCTATTCGGCAGGTATGAAAGCTGATTAAAGCCAAGATCGAGAGAGCGTAAACCGGACACACCGCACACGTTTTCGGGCATCTTCCTTAGGGCATTGCCCGAAAGCAGCAAGTGACGTAAGTTCCTTAGTTTATATATAGATGAAGGCAGGTCGTCTATCTTATTCTTACTAATATTTAGATATTGCAATTGACTAAGATTATTGAAATTCCCCGGCAGAGTGCGCAGCTTATTGCCCTTCAGGTCAAGTACCCTTAGGCTGCGAAGCGAAGAAAAGCCATTCGGCACAGTGGAAATCTTATTGCTGGAAAGATCCAAAATCTCCAGACGCGAAAGCCCATAAAGGTTATTCGGAATAGTAGAAATTTGATTTTCCGCAAGATTTAGAGCCATAATCTTATTCATATTTATTAATATAAGCGGAAAAATCTTGAAGGAATTTCTATCCAAATGCAGCTCAACCAAGCTGGATAACTGCTCGAAAGTGTTCGGCAATTGACTAATCTTATTGCCCGACAAGATGAGATATTCCAAATTCCTCAGCTGGTTTATATTCCCCGGCACAGAAGAAATAGCATTATCACTAAGGTTAATATACCTTAATGACTTAGCATTAATTAATTCTTGTGGGATTTTAGTGAGCTTATTCTTTGCGAGGATAAGATACTTCAGCTTCGGGAGCTGGGCTATTTCGCTTGGAATATAACTAATATTATTATCGGATAGGTCCAGATACTCTAAGTTTCTGAACTTACTGATTTCCTCGGAGATGCGGGATAGTTTCTTCCCGCGTATGATGAGTTTATCAAGTCTTTCGGCTACTGGCACGGCTTCTTCTATGCTATTGAAGAAGGCACGTTTAGCGGCATTCACCTTAGGTTGGGTAATGGTAATAGAGTACTCTATGCTTAGCTCTTGCGCATTAGTCGGAGCCAGCATTAAGCAAGTGAAAAAGCAAAATGGTATTATACTTTTCCTTAAAATAGTCAATTCTAATCTCTATCGAGTTGTTATACTTAATGAAGTAACTATCTTTCTATAGACGACTTTCCTATTGTGAATAAATTGTGTTACTTAGTGTATTATATTGACGTACGATTGACCAAATAGTTTACTCTGCGACTATTTCTTTGCGTTTTCTTAAGTTAGCAGGCATTAGCTCGGATAGGAGAACACCCGCCATCATAATGATTCCACCTATAATTTCATAAGACTTAAGTGCCTCGCCATAATAGACAAGTGCAGTGGCTGTTGCCACTATAGGCTCTAAGGAAAAGATTAGAGCAGCCTTTACGGGAGTGGAGTATTTCTGAGTATAAAACTGCAAGAATGTAGCCACAATAGACGTGATAATCGCATTATAGAGCAAGCTAACCCACAGAGGAGTTGACCAAGTTACTGTCATATTATCAGCATCGAATATGGCAAGCGTAGCAATTGCTATCGGCAAAGCAACGAGGAAGTTCAAAAGCACGAGCGGAGATGTGCGGCTGCTATCTTCGTCATCTCTTGTGTATATATCGAGATAGCAGATGTAATAACCCCAAATAACAGCAGAAATTAGCGCCAGCACATCGCCAATGTTTATGTTATTAAAGTCGGGCTTGGTAAAGATGAATAGTCCGCCCGTAGCGATGATAACGCCCAACTTGTGCCATATCTTAATCGGTCTTCGTTCTATGAACCAGTAGACGAAAGGCACCGTGCAGACCAATAGCCCAGAGATGAATGCAGTTTTCGGCACAGTCGTGTATTTAAGTGCGAATGTTTGCAGGATGAAGCCCGCACCGAATAGCACGCCGATGACTGCCCCCTGCTTCAGTGTGCGTTTATCTATTCCCTTTAATTGCTTTCCCCAGAACATGAGAAGCACTAAGAGTGTAATAGCAAAACGCATCACCACGTACATAGATGGTGAGCAGTAGTCTAATCCGATTTGTGAGAATAAGTAGGATGTTCCCCAAATTATTGTAACAAATAAAAGCCAGAGTTCAGCTTTCCAAGTAGTCATAATTTTTCACATTTCTTAGCAAGTATATGCTATAGACAGTTATGTATTTGAATAAATTAAGGTATAACACTATGCGAGTTGATATTATACTATTAAATCTGAGTAAAGTTTCACTCAATTAGACTGGTAATAGGCTAATAGTAGCAACTTTAATCCAACGAGAGAATTTTTGGACAACAAAAATAAGGATTTTTTCGGAAATTTTCCGTATTTTTGTATGTTATATTAATTAACCTTATACATATTGTAACTTAATTAAATATGATCAGAAGTATGACTGGCTTCAGCAAGGCTGAAGTTAACGACAACGGTATTAACGTTGTTATAGAAATTAAAAGTTTAAACGGGAAAGGACTCGACATCTCTGCAAGAATGCCGAGAAACCTTAGCCATAAGGAAATCGAATTACGCGATATCCTTAAGAAAAACATTAATCGCGGTACTGTATCGATAAATATCAATGTATCCAGGACTGACGGTTCGCAATACTTCACATTTAATTCAGAAGCAGCAAAAGCTTGCTATAATACTCTTAATGACTTTAGAAAAGAGATAAAACTAAAGGAAAGCGTAAAATTAGAGCACGTTATCCATTTCGCTCATACTTTCCCAGCTCCTGAAACGGCTGATGAATCAGACAAAGAATGGGCTGTAGTGATGCAGGCACTAAAGACTGCTGTTATTGGATTAAACAAAATGAAAGCTGCCGAAGGGCAACAAATCACCAAAGATATTACTGCTCGCATCAAAAAAGTGCAAGCAAATATCGATAAAATCGAAGCTATTAGCGCAAACAATATACCAGAAGAGCGCGAAAAGCTAAGAATGAAAATTGCCCAGCTATTCGATAGTGATGAAATTGACGAACACCGCATTCAAATGGAATTAGTCCTAATCGCTGATAAACTCGACATCTCCGAGGAATGCGTGCGTATGCGTTCGCACTTTAAGTTCTTCTTCGAATCATTCAAAGAAGAAGAGCCAATCGGTCGCAAACTGAACTTCCTTATGCAGGAAATGAACCGCGAAGTGAATACTATAGGCTCTAAATCGAACAACTCCGAGATAGCTCACCTCGTCGTGGCTACTAAAGAGGAACTCGAACGCGTTCGCGAACAAGTGCAAAACTTAGAATAGTATTCCCCGCTAAACTTAATAAAAAAACTCGTCCTGCGGCTCTCTGCAAGGCGAGTTTTTTGTTTATATTTTCCTAATAAACTAAAAGAGTATAGTCGTGCCTCTCTCGGTTACCTTCAGCAAGATGCGACGTCCCATATAAAGGCTATAGTTCGGCTTTTGGTGTCCGGCAGGGAAATTAAATACCACAGGAATATCCAAGTCTTTAGTATATTCCTTCAGTAGTTCTTTAATAGAAGAACCCCAAGTCTCCTCGCGGGATACATTAGTAAAATAGCCGAATATTATCCCCTTAGCATTGGCGAGCTTGCCACTTCGCTTTAGTGTTTGCATCATTCTATCCACGCGATAGATAGATTCATCAGTCTCTTCGATGAAGAGAATATAGGGAGAATCGGCAAAGTTTAAGTCTAAATCCGTACCCGTGTGCGCCGTGATAAGCGAGAGATTCCCTCCCGTCAGAATAGCCTCTGCCCTGCCATACTGATTATACGGGTCTGGCGGGAAATCATACTGCCTAAGTTTGCCGCTTAGCGCATTCTTCAGCGATATATACGACGCTTCATTGCTATCAAGTGAGAAATTAGATGGCATAATCCCGTGAATAGACTCCACTTTCAGCTTTCGCATCACATTGTGAATAGTCGTAATATCGCTAAATCCGACTATCCACTTTGGGTTCGCACGCAATGGACGCAGATTAAGGTAATCCACCACACGCACCGCTCCATAGCCTCCGCGGAAGAAGATAATAGCACGAATATTCGGATTATCTATCATTTCTTGGAAGTCCTGAGCGCGAATGTGATCCGGTGCGGGGAACCATCCGCCAGTGCTATCGAAGGTGCTTTCCGCAACCTTGGCGTGATAGCCCCAAGATTCTATCATCTTCACTAAAGAATCGCACCGCTCCCTATTCGTATAAACACGCGAGGAAATAGCGACTATCCCCACCGAGTCTCCGGAATATAAATCCGGCGGTCTTAGTATATGTTCCTCTACTACTTGCGGTACTTTATACTTGCGCATATCCTTCTCTTTCCTATATGTCTTGCGTCCGACAGTATAAGTACAGGAAGTCATCAAGCCGGAAAGCAGCACGGAAATAAGCACAATTTTAATGAAGATTAATGAATATCTATTTGTCATCGGCAAGGTAATTCAAATTATATAAGTAAAATAGCTCATTCTATTTATGCAAAATTAACAAAAATATACTACTAAATTGAGGAAAAAAATTATTAACTTTGTAGTCTGTTAACTTGTATAATCAAATATGGAGCAAATAATGCCTCGAAGTCATAAGAAAACACTCGCCTGTCTGCGTCGCGCAGACATATTACCGTTTCATCTAAAAACATATTTTTACAAGTTATAATTTTTAGCTCCAATTGGGCTAAGGAGGTGCAATATGCTCAAAGAATACACTATAGATAACAACAATAAAATCTCTGCAGTAAATAGCGGAAATATTAAGGTATTCTATAATCCCACTGAGGAAGAAAAACAAGTGCTTATTGATGTTTATAAAATCGATGACCACACACTGAACTCCGCACTCGACGACGACGAGCTTGCCAGAATGGAGTACGAGCCAGACCACGTGGCTATGATCGTGAAAGGTCCGCGTAAGTATATGCCACACGACGACTACTTATTCCGTGTGATGTCGCTGGGACTTTTCTTTTTTAAGGACAAATTAATCATCGTATCAAACGACGAAATGGAACTTTTCCAAGGAAAGCAAATGCAGCAGATTCACTCTCTTACTGATTTGCTTTTCAAGATCATATTCCGCCTAATCTTTAATTTCTACGAGCATCTACGTATTATCAATAAAATCTCCGAAGACTTCGAGCACAAGATAAATACTGCCATAGAAAACAAGTACTTGCTGAACCTATTCTCCCTTGAGAAGAGCTTGGTGTATTACCTGAACGCAATTAACTCCAACGGCGTATTAATCGAGAAAATAAAGTATAACTCTTCCCGCTTCACCAAAGAAGACGAAGAACTGGAAATGCTCGAGGACATCATAATCGAGAATACTCAGTGCTATCGCCAAGCAGACATCTATGCGAACATCCTCACGACCCTAACGGAAGTGCGTTCCTCCATCGTTTCCAACAACGTAAACCTCTTGATGAAGACCTTAAACCTCATCACAATCGCGATTTCCGTTCCAACTCTCATAGCCTCTGTATATGGTATGAACGTGAAGGGACTTCCTTTCAGCGAGGACACGATGGCATTCGAGATTGTCATCGGTTTTATGACGATAGCAGTTCTTGGTTTGCTTGTCTTCTGGTGGTGGAAGAAGTGGTAAAAGGTGATTGATAAAGCCAATCACTTTTTAAGGTAGAAGGTGTGGCGTGAAAATCGCAAAAGCGATTTT
>JBHADY010000127.1:0-3096 GCA_041855325.1 Ignavibacteriota bacterium | reverse complement strand
AGAGTTATCGCCACAGGGCATAGTGATAATTAAGCAATTTAGCAATATACTGAAGTTTAATCGCGGTGCTAAGTTTGACTTAATGGTCTCCCTGCTTCCCGGGGAAGAGCATAATGCTAAGCTTTTGCAAGATAGAGTAGATGCTATCAGCAAACTGCCAGAGCTGAAAAGATATATGAGTAAGATTAATGTAATCTCCGCTGAAAAAGGCGATTATAATTTTAATCTGAAAGTTACTGAAATAGTAGACCCACTAAACTAAATAGGATAAGGTATGAAAAGTAAAAATCCACTGATAAGTGATGATTCTATTCACGCAATTCTGCAAATTGCTTCTGCATTCCGCGAAAGCAAGATACTGCTAACTGCCTGTGAATTTAATTTATTCAGCATTATTGAAAATGACCAAAAAACTGCTAAAGAAATTGCTATCGAAGCAGGAACTAACGAAAAAGCGACCGAACGCCTGCTGAATGCACTCGTTTCAATGAATCTCCTTGTGAAAAACGGTATGGAGTATTCCAATACGAAGGGAACTCGCCGATTCCTTGTGGATACGCGTCCAGAGTATATAGGAAATATGATGTTCTTCACGAATCAATGGGATAAGTGGAATGAGCTATCAAACTCCCTGAAAACTGGAAAGGCAGTGAAATACGAATGTATATCGCAGAAGGATGAACAGTGGACTAAGTCTTACGTCGATTCTATATATTGGCGTGCCCTGATGGAAGCTCCGGATATAGTATCCTCCATCAACCTAAGCCATGTGGACTCTATGCTGGACTTAGCTTGCGGCTCTGGTATCTATTCAATCGAATTCAAAAAGGCTAAACCAAGCCTTAAAGTAAGTGCTATGGACTTTCCGAATGTAATTAAAGAAGCTGGAAAGCACATAGAACGCGAAGGCTTAAAAGGCGAAATAGAATTGCTCTCTGGCGATATGTATAAAGATGCTATCCCCGGAAAGTATGATATGGTATTCCTATCGCACGTGCTGGGAGAATATCCATTTTGGCAGAACGTTCAGTTAATGCACAAAATCTATGATATACTGAACCCAGGCGGACAAATTGTAATACAAGAGACTATCATTGATGATAGCAAAACGTCCCCAGAATCTGCTACAATTAGCTCTATCTCTTTCTTAGTAAATACACCAGAAGGCGATGTCTTCACCGAGACTGACCTATGGATGATGCTAAAAGAGGCTGGTTCGAGTTCGTTAGCAGACGCAACACGCCATTTGATTCTTCAATTATAATAGGAAAGAAGTAATTATTGGTAAGAAGTAGTCAATTTAGACTCAGCATAAATAAAAAAAACTCGTCCCACTTGGACGAGTTTTTTTGTATATTGTCTTGACTATTAAGATTAGTCATTAATGCTAAGCACGGCAAGGAATGCCTCTTGCGGAACTTCCACGCTGCCGATTTGCTTCATACGCTTCTTGCCCTCTTTCTGCTTTTCTAAGAGCTTACGCTTACGGGAGATATCACCACCATAGCACTTCGCCGTAACGTCTTTTCTTACTGCTTTCACAGTGGAGCGAGAGATAATCTTCGCACCGATAGCCGCTTGGATAGCCACTTCGTACATCTGCTTTGGTATTAAGTCCTTCAGTTTATTGCAGAGCTTCTTGCCCCAGTCGTAAGACTTAGAGCGGTGAACAATAGAAGAAAGTGCATCCACTGGGTCGCCATTAAGCAGAATATCTAACTTCACGAGGTCTTCAGCTCTGTATTCATAGAATTCATAGTCTAAGGAAGCATAGCCACGAGAAAGCGATTTCAGCTTGTCATAGAAGTCGAATACCACTTCGCCCAGCGGCAACTCGAAGCGCAATTCCACGCGTTCCTGCGATAGATAGGACTGATTACTCATTATAGCGCGACGTTCCATACAGAGCTTCATAATCGCACCTACGTACTCAGGAGGAGTAAGTATAGACGCCTTAATGAATGGCTCTTGTATTTCCTTCACTTGACCAATAGGAGGAAGCTGTGCTGGGTTATCTACGAAAATTTCCTCGCCATTAGTCTTAATTACCCTATATCTTACGTTCGGCACAGTGGTAACGATGACTTGGTTAAACTCTCTATCCAAGCGTTCTTGTACGATCTCCATATGCAGGAGACCCAAGAAACCGCAACGGAAGCCGAATCCCAATGCAGAGGAAGACTCCGGCTCGTATGAGATAGAAGAGTCGTTCAGTACAAGCTTAGCAAGAGCTTCGCGAAGAGACTCGAAGTCCTCTGAGCTGGACGGATAAATACCGCTGAACACCATAGGTTTCACTTCTTTAAAGCCTGCGATTGGCTCTTCGCAGCCACCGCGAGTATGCGTAATGGTATCACCAACTTTGGTGTCTTGCAAGTTGCGGATAGCAGCAGTTAAATAGCCCACGTTTCCGGCTTTCAGCTCGCCGGTGCGTTGGCGTTTCATATACATAATGCCTACTTCTTCGACTTCGTAGTCCATAGCCGTAGCCATAAAGCGCACTTTGTCGCCCTCGCGGATAATACCATCGAATATACGCATATTCACGATTACACCGCGATATGGATCATATATTGAGTCGTAGATAAGTGCTTTAAGTGGTTTAGTTTCGTCTCCGGTTGGAGGAGGAACGCGATTAACGATAGCCTCTAATACTTCTTCTATGCCTAAGCCTTGCTTAGCGGAAGTATATAGGATATCCTCTTCGGCGCAACCGATTAAGTCCATTACCTCGTGCTTCACGCGCTCTAAAGTGGTGGCAGCAGAAGGCAAGTCAATTTTATTAAGAACGGGGATAATTTCTAAGTCATTCTCCAAAGCAAGATATAAGTTGCTTATGGTCTGAGCTTCGATACCCTGAGTGGCATCCACGATGAGGAGGGCGCCTTCGCAAGCTGCGATGGAACGAGACACCTCGTAGGTGAAGTCCACGTGTCCGGGAGTATCGATAAGGTTTAGTATGTATTCTTTCCCGTCTTTTGCGTGATAATTCATCTGAATCGCATGCAGTTTTATGGTAATGCCGCGTTCTTGTTCGAGTGGATTATCATCAAGTATTTGGTTAGTAACCATTTCCCTTTGGGATACTCTTCCTGT
>JBHADY010000126.1:0-4024 GCA_041855325.1 Ignavibacteriota bacterium | reverse complement strand
GGGTTTGGATAGATACCAGCGATACCGCATCCAGAGTTGTCAGCTTCTACGCTTGTAGTCTTTTTAGCTATCCAAGCAGCGTTAGCAACTAATTTTGTTGCATCATCTTGAACAAAAATTACGAAACCGAGGTTGTCCATGTTTTCGATGTGCGTGTCTGCAGGTATATCAAAAGTAACTTCATATTTTTGAACGTCTTCTTTACCTGTAGAAGTGAATGCAACACCAGTAGAATCAGGGATTAAGTGGTGACAAACATAGTGGAATTCTTTTTCGCCGTTAGTTGCTTTGTTTTTATATGTAGTGTATTCAATAAGAGCAACTCTTACGAATGTTTTTTCAGAAAATACATTATGACCAACTCCTCTAAGATCAGCAGTAATACTAACTTGTTTTTTTTCTTTATCTAAAGAATAAACAGGTTTTTCGATGTATACCAGACCAGGAGAGCTTTCATCCATTGCAAATTTTGTGAAAGCTTCTTCTGTATCTACGATATCATTACTGTAAGCTCTATCAACACCATTTAATGCTAAGTGAGGAACAGCAGAGATGGTGTAGTAACGTTGTCTAGCGCGTGCATCTGCATTATTGTATGGGTCGCCAGCTCCTGGGAAGTTAGTTTGATATTTAATGATAGCGATTTTATCTTGAAGTTTCTTCAAGTAAGGATTAATAATTCCGTTAACTGTATTGCAAGGAGGGCAAGTAGAAGCAGTGAAGCCTTCGAATAATGACATTCTCTTAGTAGTGTTAGTGTTGTCAAATACGAAAATGCTACCTTCTAATTCAGTTTTAGTAGATTTATTTTCTTCGTTTTTGCCGTTAATGTTAGTAAGCTTCATTGTGAATTTCTTAGCACCGAGTGAGCTGAATTTTTTGTTCACTGGTAATTCAAGAATTGCTAAACCAGCATAACCTAATTGTTGATCTTTGAAAGTATAAGTTTTAGAGCCGATTTCTTCGATATCTAATACTACGTCGAAGCTATTAACTAAACTGTAATCTTGGCTAACATAACCAACTACTAAAGTATCAAGATTTTTAGTTTTGTGTAAGATAGCAGGAGCGTCATATCCTATAGCAGAAACATTAACACTTCTATCAGCCATTGGAACATCGATAACAGTAACAGCTCGGAGAGCGATTACGAAGTTGTCAAGGTCATTGTGTCTGATAGCAATTCTAATCTTAGTATTTTCGAAGCCATTTTCAGCTAAGTAAGCAGAATATACACCAAAATTTCCAGGGCTTGGAGTGTGCTTAACGATTAACTTCTTGAAGTTTTCAGGTTGATCGCCTTCTTCACCAGCGTAAATTTCAATGCTGTTTCTGAATCTTCTATCAAAGTTCAGAGCAATAACTTGAATAATAGAAGCATCTTTGATTTCAATTTCTGGAGAGATTAACCAGTCGTTAGATGCCACTGGTTGTTGACCTTGAGGGGTATTGAAATAAGAAGAAGCTACAAAGTATTTTTCAGGAATGTATCCCCAGCCCATAGTATTATCTGCAGCTAAACCTTGAACACCAGCATTTTTAAGCATGCCAACAGGTTGTGCGTGAAGGGGTTTCTTATCAAGATCGTAAGATTTCCATTCGCCCATACCTTTGGAGAAGTCAACTTCATATAAAGATTCAGGCTGAGCTTGAGCAAATGAAGAAGCTATCATAGCTACGAAAGCTACTAAGATAGTAAGGAGTTTTTTCATAATAAACCTATAATATTATTGAATAAAATATAATTTTCTAAGGTCTGCAAAATAAGAAAAAAAAACGAGATGACAAAAGAAAAATATTCTGAAGGTATATACCATATATAAAAAAAGTTAGTTCCTAGAGCGGAAACTAACTTTTTTTGATTAATTATGAGATGGACTTAGAAGCCAGGACCCCAAACTTTAAGTCTGTTATCAACTATCTTCGCGTCTTCTCTTACTTTCATATACCATAGGTTAAATGCATTGCCCATAGCTTGTTGTTGGAATGGCATTAAGCTCATAGCTGTGATGTCTTTAAATGCTGGTTTATCCATCATTTGGCGAGAGTTAATCTGCACGATGTAATAAGCTCTTTCGCCACGGAAAGGAGCAAGCATTTTGCCTGTTTCTTTCATAAATACATTCTGAGTGAAGCCGTAATCTAAGCCGAGCATAGGCACAGAACCATTGTTCTTAACGTCCACAGTGCGCACGCCACGAGTAGAATCTGCTTTCATAGATTCCATAGTTAAGCCACTTGCAGTTATGTTCTTATAAGCTTCTTCAGCTTTTTTCTTTAGAATTTCAAGTTTCTTATTTCTGATAAGTATATTCTTGATTTCTTCTTTTTTATCTTCAAGAGAAGCGATACCAGCTTTTCTTACGCCACTAACTTGAGCAACTACTAAACCGAGGTTTTTATCTTCCCAAGGACCGAATGCTTTGCCTTTTTCTACGTCGAATGAATGCAAGCAAGCAAATGGAGTTTCGAAGCCTGGGAATACTCTTTGTTTATCATAGAATGGAGTTTCCATTGCTGGCATTGGAGAGTCGAGAACTTCTTTCGCAGCAGCATCGATGTCCATTCCTTTTTCGTTGATGAGAGTAGAAACGTGGTTTGCTCTTCTCTTCACTTGGTTGCGAGCCATATTAGAGATAATAGGCTTCACAACTAAATCGCTATAGCTAATTTCTTCTTGTGGGTCGTTTTTCTTTTCAGTAACTTTGATTAAGTGATATCCGAACATAGTTTCCACTGGACCAACCACTTCGCCGACTTTTGCAGCGAAAGCAGCTTCTTCGAATTCCTTAACCATTTGGCCTTTTTTGAAGAAGCCTAAGTCGCCACCGTTAGGAGCGGAACCATCTTGAGAGTGCTTCTTAGCTAACTCAGCGAAGTCACCAGTCTTTGCTTCCGCGAGGATTTCGTTAATCTTAGTTTTAGCAGCTTCTTTGTCTTCGCCGAACTTAATTAAGATGTGGCTTGCTTGCACTTCTTCATTAGTGTTAGTTCTCTTATCGATTAACTTAATGAAGTGGAAGCCGTCTTCCATAGGCACTGGACCTACGAAGTCAGCAGGAGTAGTTTCAGCAAGGATAGCAGCTAAGCGTGGGTTCAGATTAGAAATAGGAGTGAAATCCACAGTAGTGCTTAAGCTATTTTCGTGTAATCTTTCTTTATACACGCTATCGAGAGTACCGTTTTCTTTAGCTATGCTAAGAGATTCGTATATTCTTTTGATTTTTTTATCAGCTTCTGCGCTATCAGCTTTGGAAGCAACGATAGGGAAGAAGAGGTATTTAATTTGTCTTTGTTCTACTTGAGTGTAGTATTCTTTGTGCTTTTCGTAGTAATCTTTAATTTCGTTGTCGCTTACTTTTACTTCATCATCTTTGATAGAAGTGATATCGAAAGCGAGGTAATCTACGTTAGCAGTATTAGCTTCAGATGTGATTAATTCCTGAGCATAAAGCGGAGAAATCACAGTAGCGGAAGCTGCCACGAGGGATTGCATATTATTGAAGAGCAACTGATCTTTGATTTCATCTTGGATTTGAATCATAGTTTCGCGGAAGCGAGCGAGTTGTTCTTGGCGTTCGCCAGCAGGAAGGTTTTTGAATACTTCTTCTGGACGAGTCATATATTGCACGTATGCTTCGCGAGCGAATCTGCCAGTGGAGTCAGAGAACATTCTCTGTACTTCTTTTGGTGGATTTTCGAGCATAATATCTAGAACAGCACCGTTAGTAACCTGAGCGCCAGCTTTTTCAGCTTCTTGGCTCATAATAGCTTTATCCACGAAAGCGTCGAACATCTGCATACGGATAGCAGTTCCGTCGATTTCGGGAGCTTCAGGGTTATTTAAATTAGCTGCTCTTTGTTGTTCTTCGAAAACGCGAGCTTTAGTTTCGAATTCTTTATAAGAAATCTTTTCACCATTTACTTCGGCAATTTCTTCGACTCTCATTCTATTTTGCATAAGGCTATTAGGGTCGATATCAGAAATAACGAAGAATGCAATTAATATTACTGCGAATGCCCC
>JBHADY010000125.1:0-4956 GCA_041855325.1 Ignavibacteriota bacterium | reverse complement strand
TATGCTAACATCATCATTTTCGAGTAGTTGCAAGACTTTCATAGCAACAGTAGGTAATGTAGCAAATTCTTGGGTTTCAATAAGAGAGTCTATTATTGTCATACTTCATCACATCTTTCTTTATTAGTATGCAAACATACGAATTTTTTTTGAAAATATACCTAAGAATTTTTCATTTTTGTTTAATATTTCCTTATTGATAATTCAGTTCACTTTTTTAGTTAGTATTATTTAAAGAAATTAATTATTTTAGTATCCTTTTTATTAACACATAGACTTGAGAGTAAATGATGACAATTATGGCATTAATATCTCACAAGCATACTATAAACTATCTATCTAAATTGCGATGGAACAATTCGATGTTTTAGTTATAGGTTCCGGTTTATCCGGGCTTATTAGCGCTATTTCAGCAGCTGATGAAGGCAGAAAAGTACTCATCTTAACCAAGCTAAACACACTATTAAGTGGGAACACTCAATACGCCCAAGGAGGGATTATCTATAAAGGCACGAACGACTCTCCCGATAAGTTATCGAAAGATATAGAGATAGCTGGGGATTACCACAGCTTCGAGCCTGCTGTGCGTCTCCTCGCCGAAAAGGGTCCCGAAATGGTAGAAAAATACCTAATCGAAAGATGCAAAGTGAACTTTGATAAAGGTGATGACGGGCTATTGCACCGCACTGCCGAAGGCGCCCACTCCGAAAGACGCATCATTCACTCTAAGGACAAAACCGGGCTAAGCATACACCAAGCAGTTATTGCTGAATTAGAAAAACATCCGAATATAGAAGTAAGAACGGACACCACCGTGGTTGATTTGCTTACTCTATCCCATAACTCCAAGAATAGCAAAGACATATACGAAAAGCCGGCCTGCTTCGGGGTGTTCGCATTAGATAATAACACGCAAAATGTATATCCAATTTATGCTCAGAATACCTTATTAGCAACCGGTGGAATTGGTCAGCTATTCACCCATACATCTAACCCAGATGAAGCCACTGGCGACGGATTAGCACTGGCTTGGAGAGCTGGCGCTCGCTGCTTCAACTTAGAGTATATACAATTTCACCCGACTACATTCTATCATAAAGGTGGAGACAGATTCCTCATCTCTGAAGCAGTTCGCGGAGAAGGCGGAAGGCTAATCGACAAGAACGGACACCCATTTATGAAGGAATTTCACGAAATGGGCGACCTCGCTCCGAGGGACATTGTGGCACGCTCCATTCACCACGTGATGCTCCGCACAGGGCATCCTTGTGTCTATCTCGACATCTCATACAAAGATAGCGAGTGGCTGAAAGAAAGATTCCCGAACATATACGCAAACTGCAAAGCTCGCGGTATAGACATCACTAAAGAGCCAATCCCAGTGGTGCCAGCTGCGCATTACTTCTGTGGCGGCGTGGGCGTGAACTTAGTAGGAAAGACCTCGCTTAAGCGTCTATATGCAGTTGGCGAAGTAGCTTGCACAGGCGTTCACGGTGCAAACCGCTTGGCTTCCACTTCCCTATTGGAGGCTCTCGTTTGGGGACATTATGCCGGAAAGGACGCAGCAGAAAACTGCGTAGAAAACCCGTATTACCCAGATATTTACGAATGGGAATCCGGCAGCCAATACGTCGATCCTGCATTAATCGCACAAGATTGGACTACTATTAAAAACTCTATGTGGAACTACGTAGGCTTAGTGCGCACACAGGTTAGACTGAACCGCGCCAAAGCCATCTTCCGCCACCTGCAGACAGAGATAGTCCAATTCTATCGCGAAGCAAAAATGACTAAAGAAATAGTAGAACTGAGAAATGGAATAGAGGTAGCTATTGCCATCACTCAGGAAACAATTGCCGCACGCACAAGCAAAGGCACGCACTTTTTGAAAGACTAAGTTGCTATAATATAAAGGTTTATACAATTTATTGTACCACAATAGAGTAAGATAATGTCTGAACAAGTAAGAGTAATGTTTAACGAAATCGCATCGAAGTATGACTTAATGAACGATGTGCTTTCATTCGGTATTCACAGGCTATGGAAGAAGAAGTTTGTTAAGCTACTGAATTTGAAATCCAACGATAAAATCCTCGATTTAGCCTCTGGCACGGGAGATATTGCCTTCGAAGAGCATAAATATACTAAGAACGTAACTGCTTCGGACTTTTGCAATGGTATGCTCTCTGTAGCGAAGGAAAGAGCAAAAGAACGCAATATAGACATTACTTTTATGCAGATAGACGCGCTGAATATACCATTCGAAGCCGATACTTTCGATGCTTCGACTATATCATTTGGCATTCGCAACGTAGATGATGTATCCCAATGCCTAAGGGAAATGGCAAGGATATGCAAGCCCGACTCTAAAGTAGCGATTATGGAATTTGGTCAGCCGAAGGGGCTTTTCGGCGCTTTCTATAAACTGTATAGCAAGTATGTAATACCTCGCCTCGGCAAGACGATTGCTCACGACTGCGGTTCATACACTTACTTAGAAGAAACTGCTGCTCGCTTCCCTGCAGGTGAGAAGTTCCTTAAAATTATGGATGATACACATTGCTTCTCATCTACAAAAGCAATAAAGCTATCTATGGGTATTGCATACATATACGTAGGAGTGGTGAAGTAATGGCACAATTTAAACATTGGCTGCTCGCCACTAGACCAAAGACGCTATTTGCGGGTATCTCCCCCGTGATGATAGGCACAGCTATAGCAAGTTACTATAAAACAATAGACTTAGTCTTGGCTTCTGTTATTCTAATCTGCTCTCTGCTGATTCAGATTATTACTAACTTTATAAACGAGATATATGATCATAAAAAAGGAGCCGACACCAGCGAACGCCTCGGTCCTAAGCGTATGGTAGCCAGCGGACTCATTTCGCCAAGGGAGATGAAGATAGGAACAAGACTGCTTATTGCTATTACAGTTTTGCTCGGTGCTTATATAGTCTATTCCACAGATTACATCATTCTCATTATTGGCATACTATCAATACTATTTGCATATTTGTACACTGGCGGACCTTATCCCTTGGCATATAATGGCTTAGGCGATATATTCGTTCTCTTATTCTTTGGTATTATCGCAGTTTGTGGCACTTTCTATTCCCTCACTTCAGAGCTGAATTGGGTGGTATTCACAGCATCGCTTTCCCCGGGCTTCCTATCTATGAATATACTCGGCGTGAATAACTATCGTGATATAGACACCGACACATTAGTAAATAAGCGCACCATGCAGGTAAGGCTCGGAAAAGAGAAAAGCCTGCGTTTATATACCTTCCTTATGGGTCTAAACGTATTCGTTACTTTAGCCATATACCTGCAAATGGGCTGGAATAACTATCACTTCCTATTGCCTCTGTTTTCTATACCATATACAGATAAACTCGTAAATCAAGTTAAGTCATTAGAAGGAAAAGAGCTTAACCAAGTGCTGGCTGGCACCGGACAACTACTATTCCTAAACTCCCTGCTCATATCCATTGCCTTCCTTTGGGAGAGCTATCTCGCATTATTCTAATGAATTACTATGTTTAGAGAGAAAAATACAGATGAAAATAAGCAATATATGCAGTTTATTATCTTTTTCGGTATTTTGCTTACTCTCATCGCTGGAGTGTGGAGCTTCGAGATTCAACCCTGGGACGAAGCACTATACGCCTTACGCGCCCTAAGTATATTTGATACTGGTAACTTAATCGATCAAACAGATGGCTCGCTCGGTGGACTTTACTCCTCCACTTCCCCTCCGCTGACTATCTGGGCAATCTTCGCCTCTATGAAGCTGTTCGGAGTGAATGAGTTCTCCGTACGTCTCTTTTCACTTTTGTGTTCTTTCGCCTCTACTGTTATTATCTATTACATCACAGTGAATTTTGTAGATAAAAAGTGGGCTTTGCTCTCGCCGATTCTGCTAAATTCTGCCCTAATATGGAACAACTTCTCCCGTCAGGCGATGACAGAAATACCGCTTATTACCTTCTCCCTCCTCTGCTTTCTAATGGTCTGCAAGCTATACACGAATAACTACTACCGTAAGAATGTGCTATATGCGGGGGTGTTCGCGATTTCATTCGCAGCGGGTTTACTCACAAAGATTACTATCTCGCTATTTCCGCTTCTATTTGTGCTTATCTTCTTGCTATCTAAGGAGTTAAAGGAAAAGAAAAGGCTACTTTTAGTTGCCAGTTTAGTCGGGATACTCCTTGCTCTGCCGTATTATTTATATATGATTAACACACACGGCGAAGCATACTACAAAGCGCTATTTCTTCCGCATATCGCAAACGCTGTGGAGGGAAATTCCCGCCAAAGTGGAGTGTTCTACTATATTAATCTACTTCTAATTTCCTCGCCTTTAGTTGTTTACTTCTTCTTTATATTTAAGGTATTTAGGATAAAGCTGAAAGACTCTGGCAGGCAGTTCAGTGAGAACTTCTTCTTCTTTGCAAATATCATAGCCTTCATTGCATTCTTCCTTGCGTTTAGCTTTTCGATAACGAAGAACCCGCATTATTTGTGCTATATGATACCATTCGCGGTAATGTTAGTGGTTTATATAATTAGTAAGTTAAGCGAAGTGCAAATGAGGCGTTTAAGCGTTTTCACTCTGCTTTCCCTGCTTATTACAGCTCTATTTTGGAGTTCATTATATACCTTTAGACAGGACTTCAAGGCTTTTAGTATTTTCGCAATGCCTAGCAATATATATAACTTAGTGCTTATTATTGCAATAATCGGAGTTCTGCTTTTCTCTATCAAAAATCTGCATACTAAGTTAGGCAAAATGCTAAGTTCTTATCAATTTATTATGTTTATTTCAATCTTGCTACTTTGCAGAGTGATTTATAGTAATTTAATGATAGACCCGCAAATAGGATTCTCCACTAGCAGTACAATTAACTATATAAAATATAAGAATATAAGTAATTATACTATTCTCTAC
>JBHADY010000124.1:0-7129 GCA_041855325.1 Ignavibacteriota bacterium | reverse complement strand
GTTTTTCATTTTTCATTTTTAACTTTTCACGATAAAAAAAAGCTCGCTAAAAAGCGAGCTTTTTTTTATCTCATCAGTTGCATGAACGCATTCGGATTTTGATTCGCTTGCGCAAGCGACGTCAAGGACGTTGATTGCAGGAATTGAGCTTTAACTAATCCGAGCTGTTGCTCTGCCATATCCGCATCTTCTATACGGGAAATAGCAGCATTATAGTTTGTGATTTGTGATTTTAATAACTCTTCCTGAGAGTTCAGTCTATTTTCAATACCACCAACGTAAGAAGCTATCTTGCTAAAGTTTTCAATTGCACCTGTGAGTTGTTTTAGAGTGTCTCCAATGGCGCCTTTAGCGTAAATACCTGTCACATCACCTGTGCCAACTGCCACATCTTTAAATTTTGTCAAATTTAAGCCTGTAACACCAGCAAAGTCATCTCCTTGATTGGCATCGTTTAATGTAACTTCGGTGTTAAACTTTTTGGCAACATTATACTTAGAAAAGCTAGTATCAAGCAAATCAACACCTATAGTTAGAGCAGAGTTGTCAGCAGCAAACCCTACAGTAAAATTTCCGTTATAACCGCTCTTTATGAGTTGTTGTCCGCCGAATACAGTAGAATCGAATACTGTACTGATTTGTTCTACAAGTCGAGCAGAAGCTTATGCTAAAGCCACTTTTTCGTCCAAACCGAGCGCAGCAGAAGCTGCAGTTGCGGTATTATTCTTAATTTCCGTTAATAGATTACCTATGTTTTCGTATGCGTCTTGTGCGATGGAAGTAACGTTTTTAGCATCGCCTACGGACTTAAGAGCGCTCTTTAAAGAGCCGTTTCTTGATTGAAGTGAGCGAGCTGTAATATAACCTGCAACGTCATCAGATGCAGCGTTAATTCTTTTACCTGTTGAAATTGCAAGTTGATGTTTCGCAATCATATTACTGCTTGTCATCAGCGAGTTGTATGCATTTTCTGCAGGTGTATTTGTTCTGATGCGGGCGCCGCCCGAAATTGCTACTGGCATTTAAACCTCCGTGTAATTAAAATTACTATTATGTTTTACAAAAAATGTTACTAATTGTGGCATCCTGCCAAGTTGTTTCCTTACAAGTGTAGTTATCGGCGACAAGTTTTTGAACTTTAAGTTTATTCCTATTTTTTTTATTCCACTTCTTAGAAAAAAGGGAATTAGTGATTTGCGGAGCAAATCACCTTAAAAATGAAAAGTGAAAGCTTTCACTGATGTTGTGTAAAAATAATTAGCTAAGTATAATAAAAAAAAACTAAAAATTCCGTATTTTTGCGCTACTATTTATAATATAAGCTGATTATATGTCTGAAAATTTTAAATTTGGAAATAAAACTTATAATAATTTCAAAAAGTCTAATCAAGAATTAGAAGAAATAGCTCTCGAAATTAGACGCGATATTATTAAAATGCTCGCCCTCGCAAAGTCCGGTCATAGCGGCGGTTCGCTTGACCTCGCAGACTTTATGGCAAGCCTCTTCTTTAACGGTTTCTTAAAACAAGACCCGAATAACCCACAAATGCCAGATAGAGATAGATTCGTCCTCAGTGCCGGACACCTCGTGCCTGTGCATTACTCCGCGCTCGCTCGCCTCGGTTACTTCCCAGCTGAAGAACTCGCGACTCTACGCAAATATGGTTCTCGCCTGCAGGGACACCCAGGACTTGATACCGGTCTGCCGGGAATCGAAACTTCCAGCGGTTCGCTCGGACAAGGCATTTCAATCGCCGTGGGAATGGCTATGAGCGATAAACTAATCGACAAAAATGATAGGAAAGTTTATTGTCTGACTGGCGACGGCGAACTCCAAGAAGGTGCGGTTTGGGAAGCGGCTATGGCTGCCGGAAACTACAAGCTGAGCAACCTCTGCTGGATAGTCGATAATAACGACTGCCAAATCGACGGAAGAGTGAAAGATGTGATGGATATTTATCCGATCGAGGATAAGTTCAAAGCCTTTGGATTCCGGTGCATCACTATCGATGGTCATAATTTTGATGAAATTAACTCGGCACTCGATCAATTTGCGAAAAATGCAAAAGAAAGCGATAAGCCTACTTGCATTATAATTAAGACATTTATGGGAAAAGGCGTGTCATTTATGCACGATAAATACACTTGGCACGGCAATCCTCCTAATCTTGAACAAGCAGAAGAAGCATTAAAGGAGTTGGTGTAAGATGATGAAAGCACATTTGAAATTACAAGATAAAAAGACTACTCGCCACGGTTTCGGCGAGGGATTGGCGGAATTAGGCGCTAAGAATCCTAACGTTGTTGTGCTCGGAGGTGATATTACCGGCTCCGTGATGACTTCTATTTTCCAAAAACAGTTCCCCGATAGATTCTTCTCTATCGGCATCGCAGAGCAAAATGCGACTACTATCGCAGCCGGCATGGCTCTAAGCGGAAAAGTGGCTTTCTTTGCGAGCTACTCGGCTTTTGCGGCTTTCAGAAATGCGGATCAGCTTCGCGTTTCCGTTTGCTATAACAACGCCAATGTGAAAATCGGCGGCGGACACAGCGGTATCACCGTTGGTCCAGATGGCGCTACTCACCAGAGCCTCGAAGAGGTTTCATTCCTTCGCACTCTGCCGAATATGACGCTCATCGTGCCTTGCGATTACAACGAAGCTAAGAAGGCGACTATCGCAGCTGGCGAAATGTACGGTCCTGTGTATCTGCGCTTCGGCAGACCTACTGTGCCTTTATTCACGACAGAGGAAACTCCGTTTGAAATCGGCAAAGCAGAGGTATTCCGCGATGGCGACGACGTTGCGCTAATTGCTTGTGGATTAATGGTTTGGCCCGCTTTACTTGCTGCGGAAGAACTGAAGAAAAATCATAATATTGAAGCTCGCGTTATCAATAATCACACTATTAAGCCTATTGACGGCGAGACCATTGACAAAGCGGCTCGCGAGTGCGGTTGCATCGTTACTGCAGAGGAACATCAGGTTTATGGTGGCTTGGGTGCTGCCGTTTCTGAAGTTGTGGTGAAGAACCATCCTGTGCCAATGGAATTCGTTGGAATTAAAGATACTTTCGGTAAGAGCGGTGAGCCAGAAGAACTACTCGAAAAGTTCGACCTCAATTGGCAGGCTATCTACGCAAGCGCTCTGAAGGCTATCGAAAGAAAGAAAAATGGAACTCAAGCATATAGAAAATTAACTGATATTCCTAAGTATGAGTAAAATTAACATATTAGTAATTGGATCAGGCGGACGCGAACACGCTTTATGCGATAGATTAAGTAAGTCCCCATCTTGCAATAACTTATATTGTGCTCCGGGAAATCCGGGAATTGCAAAAGTTTCTCAAGTAATCGACCTTAACCTCGCTAATTATAACGAGGTTAAGTCTTTTTGCGATGAAAGTAAAATTGACCTCGTCGTGATTGGTCCCGAACAGCCTATAGCTGATGGGCTATCAGACTTCCTCGAAGTGAATGGCGTAACTGTCTTTGCTCCAAGTAAGTTAGCGGCGCAACTTGAGACATCAAAGGGCTTCGCTAAGGACTTTATGGAAAGAGCTGGCATCCCAACTGCTGAGTACAGACAGTTCAGCAAAGGTAACTTCGATGAAGCACACCAATTCATAGACATTTTGGATAAGAAAATTGTTATCAAAGCCGATGGACTCGCTGCTGGCAAAGGCGTGATTATCCCAGAAACCATAGTCGAAGCGCACAATGCTATCGATGAAATCGAAGAGGGGATGTTCGCAAGTGCTGGCGATAAAATCGTGATTGAGGAGTTCCTCGAAGGCGAGGAAGCTTCAATTTTCGTAATTTGCGACGGAAACGACTACTTCATTCTTCCATCTGCCCAAGACCACAAGCGCATTTTCGACGGCGATAAAGGTTTGAATACTGGCGGAATGGGTGCGTTTTGTCCTGCCGGCTTAGTGAATAAAATAGTTCTCGACAAGGTGGAAGCTAACATTATTAAGCCACTGCTAGAGAATATGAAGTCAGAAAATATGCCTTATAAAGGCTGCCTCTTCATTGGCTTAATGATTGATAATAATGAGCCTTACGTGATTGAGTTCAACTGCCGTTTCGGTGACCCAGAGACTGAGGCTGTGATGCGCTTAATTGATGGTGATTTCGCGGAATTGCTTTACTCTGCATCAAAGGGCGCTATTAACAAGAATGCAATCACAGTGAATGATAAATTCGCTTGCTGCGTTATCTTGGCTTCCGATGGCTATCCATCTGAATTTCTAAAGGGTTATGATATCACAGGTATAGCAGAAGCAGAAGAAGCTGGTGCTGTGGTTTATCACTCTGGAACTAAGATGAAAGATGATAAGCTCGTGAGTAATGGCGGAAGAGTGCTTGCAGTTACCTCAAGTGAGGACTCATTAGTATCTGCAATATCAAAGGCTTACGATTATTGCAAGATAATAAATTTCGAAAATAAGTATAACAGAACCGATATTGGTCGAAAAGGACTTAAGTACGTTTAAAATATGATACAAGCAGTAAAAGGTACGAAAGATATTTTGCCAGCAAATGTGCAAATGTGGCAATTCTTAGAATCAAAGTTTAGGGAAGTTACTAAACGCTTTTGTTACAATGAGATGCGCACGCCTATCTTTGAAAAAACTGAGGTTTTTTCTCGCACTGTGGGCGATGAGTCGGACATAGTGAATAAGGAAATGTACACTTTCATTGACAAGGGCGATGAGTCTATCACTCTGCGACCTGAGCAGACTGCGGCGATTGCCCGTGCAATAATTCAGAACAATTTGCTGCAGGAAAGTAGCATTCTGAAGATATGGTATTTTGGCTCGTATTTCCGCTATGAACGCCCGCAAAAGGGCAGACTGAGGGAGTTCCACCAGTTCGGTACTGAGTGCATTGGTTCGCCTTCACCGGAGGCTGACGCTGAAAATATTATGCTTGCCTGCGAGCTGATTAAGGAAATCGGCATCAATGATTATAAGCTGCTGATTAACTCCATTGGCAATGATAATGATAGAAATGTTTATAAAGAGAAACTCGTAAGTTATTTATCTACTAATCGCTTAGACCTTTCAGTTGATAGTGCAAATAGGCTTGATAAGAACCCATTACGCATACTTGACTCTAAAGATCCGAAGGATATCGCTCTGCTTGATAATGCTCCGAATATCCTCGATTGCTTGGAAGATAGTAGCATTCAGCACTTCGAAAAGGTGCTTGAGTACTTAAGAGGTCTCGGCATTAACTATGAGATAAACCAACGACTTGTGCGCGGTCTCGATTACTATTCTGATACAGTTTTCGAGTTCCAAAGTGGCGAGCTCGGCTCGCAGAACTCTTTCGGCGGTGGTGGCAGATACAATACTCTGTTCTCGCAACTGGGCGGAAAGAGCATCCCAGCGGTTGGCTTCGCTATGGGAGTGGAACGCCTGCTGATAATACTTGATTCGCTTAATCGCACAATTGCTCAGCCGAATCCGGATTATTACATTGTGGTGGCTTCTACAGAATACCGAAATTACGCGTTTAAAGTCGCTGAGACTATGAGAAAAGCAAATCACTCGGTTTATATCGATTTATCCGGAAAGTCTTTTAAATCGCAATTTAAAGACGCAAATAAGCATAAGGTTGCGAATACCATCATCATTGGCGAGGATGAGTTCAATAGCCAGAGCGTAAGCATTAAGAATATGGAAACAGGAGAGCAAACCTCCTTAAAAATATGTGATTTAGCCTAAGTTACTTAAGACAAAATGGAATGCCTATACTTACCAGAGTTAAATCGTGAGAGCAATAATATTATTATCTCCGGTGAAGAGTATAAGCACTTTAAAGTACTAAGACTTAGGGACAATGAAAGCATACTTGCCAGCAATGGGCAGGGGCTTTTGGCAGAGCTTTTAGTAAGGAATATTGATAAACGGCAGGCGACTGCTGATATTATCAATATTTCTGAACAGAGCAAGCCGTTGCAGCACTTATCGGTGGCGCTGGGGATCTTAGATAACAGGGATAGATTCGAGTTTGCTATCGAGAAATGCGTAGAGTTAGGAGTTCAGGAGTTTTACCCTTTAGTATCTCAATTCACACAGAGGAAGTCTTTAAATATCAATCGCTTAGAGCTTAAGGCAATTGCTGCACTTAAGCAGTCAAAACGTGCGTGGAAGATGATTATGCACGATGAAACCAAACTCAATACCCTCTTAAAAGCTGATTTCGACGTGATTTACTTTGCTGATATGCTCGCCACTGGCAAGATGCAGGCAGTAGAGGGAAATGCACTAATAGTCGTGGGTCCAGAGGGTGGCTTCTCCGATGAGGAGTGCGATTTACTGCGAAATACGGCTAAGGTTCAGCCTTTCACACTAGGAGAGAATAGACTTAGAGCTGAAACAGCACTACTTACTTCTGTTGCTATGTATAATTATAACTACCTTTAGCACTAATCACTTACAGTGTTCACTTAAGAATGCTTTCTTGAGCGAATGTCTCTAACCTTTGTTCTGCAATCTTCCAAATATATTGTGCGCGGGAACTTCTCCAATATGGTTGTGAAAGTCTTCTCAGCTTCATCATACTGTTTGTTATCAAGGTATGCGTTCGCCAAGTAGTAATAAACTTTGTCTATGTTGATAGTTTCTGGGGTATCTTTCAGATACTGCTCGAGAGTTTGTATAGCTTCTTGTTTCTTAAGTGAGCGGGTATAAGCCATTGATAATCTTAGAGTTGCCTCTTCTAAAAGTTCATCAGATGAGATGGAAATGCACTCTTTATACTTTATTATAGCAAGCGAATCTTTATCCTGGAATTCATATTTCTCAGCCATAGCGAATTCGCTAATCGCCTTGTTCATACTCTTATTCTGCTCAATGAAGAAGGACTTTTCGATGGCATCATTAGCTATATTTTGCTCAGGAATGATGGTTAGCTGTATATAGGTATTAAGAGCTGAGTCTATAGCTTCGGTGTAAAAAAGAATATCTCCTAGCTTGAACTTTGCGTAATTCTTATCATTTTGGCTTTGTGAAGTGGAAGCCGTAAGCGACTTAGAATATGCAGACTTAGCGTCTTCAATTTTATCAGTATATAGGTAAATATCGCCCAGTAAGTTGTAGTATTTTGGTACTTTCGGAT
>JBHADY010000123.1:0-8087 GCA_041855325.1 Ignavibacteriota bacterium | reverse complement strand
TACTGAGGGACACTATTTAGTAGAAATAACAGATGATGATAAACTTATTACTCGAGCTCCAGCGAATATTTATCATAATTCTATCATTGTTCGCTCTCCAGTATTTTCTACATACAATGGAGGAATGAGATGGATAGGAACAAAGTACAATGCTGAAAGTATGTTTAGAGTAGATCCTTACATCTACACTTACTCTTTCGAAAAAGATACAGTAGTTGATGAAATCTTTTATAAAGATCTTGGGCTTAGCAGGGATAGTATTCCATATTTTTTTCATAGTCTAACTCAGGTATCGGATAGCACTATCATTGTAATGTGCAATTTGGGAGAAATACTCAAAATATCCAAAGATAAAAAAGTAACAGTATTCTATCTTAATGACAGCTTAAAATGGGAATTGGCAATTGATGGGCAATCCTATGTTAATCCTTGTATTGATAGAAATGGTAATATTTGGATTTCCTATCCTGATATTAAGACTTTGCATTCAGATTATTATTATGATAAGCTAATTAAATTAGACAAAGATAATAATTTTACTATTTTTGATTTTACTGATAGATGGCATCGTAATATACATAAAAGACTGAAAATAATAGATGCTAGATTTTTAACATTTAGTGCTTTTGTAGGGAAAACTCCATCAAATCATAAGAACTATGACATAGTATTTGACACAGAAGCAGAAAGTAGTGTGGAAGATAGCAAAGTAGAAGCTTATATGATAGGCGATATAAAGAGTATTAACTTATATCCGAATCCGAGCAATGATGCTACGAATCTGAATATTAAATATAATCGTTCAAATGTAAAGCGCGTTGGAATTGCTATTTATAATACTAAAGGCGAAATGATGAAGGATTTATCAAGTGATGTTAGTATTATAAATATGGAATCTAATATCGAAATTGATACCCGTGATTTCCCTTCTGGCTATTATTATGTTACTATAGTAACAGACCGAAATAAAAAATATAGAGGTCTGATAATTAAGTAGACAAACACTATTTTTAGATATAACACAAAAGGCTATCACATTCGTGATAGCCTTTTTATTATTTGTCGATTTATATTAATTTGTCGCTTTATCTCTTAGGAGCAACCGCTCGTAGTGCCGCAGTCTTCGCATACTGTGCAGCTTCCGCTACGTTTCACTCGAATTGAACCGCATTGCTCGCACTGTTCGCCAGTGTATCCACTTGCGATTGCATTCATCTTGTTAGAACTTGGAGTTATTTCCGGATTTTGATCTGTAGTAGGGAATAAGCCCAGCTCTAACTCTTCGGTTTCTTCGCTTTCGATGGGAGGAAGGATAGTCTTGCCTCCTTTGTCGAATGTTTGAGTGCCATTGTGGTTGCCGTTCTTTCCGTTTCCGTGACCATTGATGTTATACTCATCTACTGCATTCACGTGTACGAAGTCAGTTCTGCCCAAGTAGTCATAGCCAAGTGAGCGGAAGATGTAATCAAGAATAGATGTAGCATTCTTAATTGTTTCGTGTCCCACGACTGGACCAGCTGGATCGAATCTTGTAAATGTGAAAGTATCCACCAGCTCTTGCAGAGGCACGCCGTATTGCAGTGCTTTCGATACAAGTATAGCAAAGCTGTTCAGCAAGCCGCGGAAAGCTGCGCCTTCTTTGTACATATCAACGAAGATTTCGCCGAGGCGTCCGTCTTCGTATTCACCAGTTTTTAGGAAGACTTTGTGTCCGCCTATGTATCCTTCTCTAATGAAGCCGTGACGCTTAGTAGGGAGTTTCTTTCTTTGTGGAACGAAGTTAAGTTTAGACTTAAGCTGTTCTCGGAACTCTTTGCTTTCGAGTCTCTTTTCGAAATCGTCTTCGTCGTCAAGTCTTACTTCTTCGTTGAGACCAGATATTAAACTGGCGCTAAGTGGCTGAGATAGCTTAGAGTTATCTCGATATAGCGCAATAGCCTTCAGACCAATTTCCCAAGCCTTCATATAAACATCGTCTATATCTTTGATAGTCGCCTCAGCTGGCATATTCACTGTTTTAGAGATAGCACCAGAGAGGAAAGGCTGAGCCGCAGCCATTATCTTCACGTGAGCCATATATGGAATATAGCGCTGACCAAACTTACCGCACTTGTTAGCGCAGTCGAATATAGAAAGGTGTTCTTCCTTCAAGTGAGGAGCGCCCTCCACTGTCATAGTACCGCAGATGTAGCTATTAGCATTTTCGATTTCATCATCAGTGAAGCCGATAGCAGATAGCACATTGAGGTTAGGATCGTCAATTTGCGCCTGGGTGAGACCGCATTTCTTAAGTATATCTTCGCTAATGTTCCACTTATTGAATGCGAATTTAATATCAAATACGCTGATTAATTGGCTTTCAATATGAGAAATGGTCGCTTCGTCGAAGCCCTTAGCCAAGAGCGATGCTCTGTTAATTGCCGGACAATCCTTCAGGCTTGGAATACCCTTAGTATAGTTTTCTATATCAGCGATTTCATTATCAGAATATCCCAACTTAATAAGTGCTGCCTTCACAGAGTTATTCACAATCTTGAAGTAGCCACCACCGGATAGCTTCTTGAACTTCACAACGGCGAAGTCAGGTTCGATACCAGTAGTATCACAGTCCATTACTAAGCCTATAGTTCCAGTAGGAGCAAGAACGGTAACTTGTGCGTTTCTATAGCCGTATTTATTACCCATATCGAGGGCGTAATCCCAAGATTTCTTAACGGCTTCGAGCATTTCCTTGTTAGCGAATTTAGGGTTAATACCCATAGGACGAATTGATAGCAATTCATATTCCTTAGCGCGAGCATTGTATGCGGCACGTCTATGGTTGCGGATAACACGAAGCATATCTTGCTTGTTTTCTTCGTATCTTTCGAAAGTGCCGAGTTCTTTAGCCATTTCCGCAGAAGTAGCGTAAGCTTCAGCTGTTAAGATACCAGTAACGATACCAGTATAAGCGAAAGCTTCTTCCGAGTCGTATGGAATACCATTAACCATAAGTAGCGAGCCGATATTCGCATAGCCCAAGCCCAAAGGACGGAAGTCATAGCTCTGCTGAGCCATTACTTTGGAAGTGAATTGCGCCATCAGCACGGAGATTTCAAGAACTATAGTCCATAGTCTAATCGCATGTTTATATTCTTCGATAAGGAATTTCTGATTTTCTTTATCATAGAACTTCAATAGGTTAATACTTGCTAAGTTGCAGGCAGTGTTATCGAGGAACATATACTCGCTGCAAGGGTTACTACCGTTGATTCTGCCAGATTGAGGGCAAGTGTGCCATTCGTTGATAGTAGTATCATACTGCAAGCCTGGGTCTGCACTCTTCCAAGCGGAAACAGCTATCTTTTGCCAGAGGTCGCGAGCTTTCACTGTCTTGCATACTCTGCCGTCTGTACGCCAAGTGAGGTTCCAGTTTTCGTCATTCATAACTGCGAGCATAAACTCGTTAGACACGCGAACGGAGTTATTAGAGTTTTGTCCGCTCACTGTTAAGTAAGCTTCGCCTTCGTAGTATGTATCATATTCATCAAGGTCAAGCGAAGTAAAACCTTGATCTACAAGGGCTAATACTCTGTGAATGTAATTTGTAGGCACACCGCGATGCACAGCGCGTTTGATTAAACTTTGTAGCTCGGTATTCTTTTCAATGTCAGTGCCACCGCTAAGCGCACTTGCTACAATTGCTTTAAGGAATTTAGAGTTAATCTTTGAGCCGGCTACTAATGCAGCTACTTTTTCCTCTTCCTTAGCTTTCCATTCTATGAATTCTTCAATATCTGGGTGATCTACGTTAACGATTACCATCTTAGCAGCGCGACGAGTAGTGCCACCTGATTTAATCGCGCCAGCCGCTCTATCGAAAATTCTTAGGAAGCTCATTAAACCGGAAGATTGTCCCCCTCCTGATAGTTTTTCTCCAGCGCCTCTCAGCTTGGAGAAGTTAGAGCCTGTTCCACTGCCGTATTTGAATACGCGTGCTTCGCGAACTGATAGGTCAAAAATACCACCTTCGTTTATCAAGTCATCTTCTACCGATTGAATGAAGCAAGCGTGTGGCTGTGGGTGAGAGTAAGCATCTTCGCTTTCAGTCATTTGCTTAGTATCAGGATCTACGTAGTAGTGTCCTTGTTTATTACCCGTGATACCATAAGCCCAGTGGAGACCAGTATTGAACCACTGTGGGGAATTCGGAGCAGCCATTTGATTCATTATCATATAGCATAGCTCGTCGTAGAAAGCTTGGGCATCTTCTTCGCTTGAGAAGTATTTATATTTTTCGCCCCAGTAGCGCCAAGCACCAGCAAGTCTATTAGCCACTTGTCTAATAGAGCTTTCAGAGCCGAGCACTGGGTTTCCATTTTCGTCTTTTATCTCTTTTCCGTCTCTATCGATGGTTGGTACTCCAGTTTTGCGGAAGTACTTTTGTGCTAAGATATCAGTAGCTACTTGCGACCATTGCGCTGGTACTTCGACGTCATTCATCTCAAAGACAGTGGAGCCATCGGGGTTCTTCATTATCGAACGCCTAAATTCATATTTGAACAAGTCAAAAACGCTCTTGTCTTTCTTAGTAAAAAGTCTCTTGATTTTCATAGTGGTTTAGTGTATAGTGTTAGTGTAAAGACTCTATTATTTATAATTAGGTATTGTTAATATTATGTGAAATTATGGATTGATTACAATCTAAATCCCAAAATTTAGTCCTTATATTCTCAAAGGTTCTAAACTTTTTGGACTGCAAAATATTACTTTTTTGTGAAATAGTAGATAGATTACTTTTCCACAATTTCGTAGAAATACAGAAGTATTAATTGTATTAAAGACTTACTCGTATAATTAATTTTTAGTAAATAATAGAAATGATAATAAACTCTCTAAGTACTTTAGATTACAGTATCTTCCACATATTTAATGTTCAGCTGACTAACCACGTCTTTGACGTTCTAATGCCGATAATCACGGACTTACGGCTATGGATACCTGTGCTTCTTCTTGGCTTTGGTACTATGATTAAGCAGAAGAAGAAACGCGGTGCAATTTATGTTCTATACATACTCCTTACCGTGGGAATTTGCGATGCGGTGAATCATAATATAACTAAGGAATTGGTAAATAGAGAGCGTCCGTGCAATCAGAATATAGAGGCACGGGTGCTGGTATCAAAGCCGGGTGGAATGTCTTTTCCATCTTCACACGCGCTTAATAGCTTCTACTTGGCGTTTATGTTTGCTCAGTTCTTTCCTAATCGCAAGTGGTACTTCTATTCTTCGGCTGGAGTAGTGGCTTATACGCGGGTTTATTGTGGTGTACATTTCCCAATTGATATACTCATCGGCTCGCTTAACGGCATAGTTTACGGCTATATTTTCTATTATTTATACAAGTTAATGGAGCGAAAGTTAGATAATAATGCACACATAGCAAATAAATAGCCCATTTATTCGTTTCTTATTGTGTGTATTAACAAGGTAACTTACTTTAATGCTTTCAGAAGACTTGCTTAAGATTATATATGCAGTGATAGCAGGCGGGCTAATCGGCTTCGAGAGAGAATATCGCGACAAATCCGCGGGCTTGAGAACGCTGATGTTCATCTGCGTGGGAACGACGGTATTCACTATGCTTTCGATGCGTTATTCTGCTGGTGATCCATCGCGAGTAGCTGCTGGTTTAGTTACAGGTATTGGCTTCATTGGCACGGGAGTGATACGCCGCGAGAAGGGGCAGACCAGTGGAATCACCACTGCTGCGCTCATTTGGGTAACCGCAGGGATAGGAATGGCAATAGGGCAAGGCTCATACAATATTGCTTTGCTTACGCTGATTACTTCTCTTATTCTTATGTGGTTTCTGCCGTTTATTGAGTTTAAGTTTGCTCCGCAGAAGGAACAAGTGCAATACTCGCTGACTATCAGTAATGATATAGAGTTACTGCAGAGCATTAAGGAAGAAATAGCCAAGCACAAAGTGAAGATAATTAATGAAACTATACAAAAAGAAGATGATGATATAGTCGTTAATTTGAAAATTTTGGGATTTGGCAAGTCCCACAAAGAGATTAATCGATTCTTTATCGATAACTCTAAAATAAAGAGGTGTATTTTATCATAATATCAATTAACTATGAAAAAAGAAAAAATTGAACAAGAAATTATAACTGAATTACCAAAAGCAGTACGTGCTTACGATGATAAGGAATTTGTCCATAGCGATGATGGAAGAATTATACGTTTAATAGCTGAATATACAGGACCGCAGTCGCGTTTCGAGAAGCATCATATTGATAAGTTTATCCTATTCTTTGGCTCTGCAAGGATTATGTCAAAGGATAAGTTTGGGGATAAGATGGAATTCCTTGAATCTAAATTGCAGGTATCTAATGACGAACAAAAAGCTGTAATTAATGCTGAAATCAAGAAGTTACAAGACTTCGAAGAAACCACAAACTACTACGAAGATGCCGTGGACTTGGCGAAAATGCTCTCCGAATGGTCAAGCACTTTAACTACTAGCAAGCGCTTTATTATCTGCTCTGGTGGTGGTCCCGGCATTATGGAAGCTGCAAATAAAGGGGCATTCCTTGCTGGACAGCGTTCAGTTGGACTAAACATCAGCTTGCCGTTCGAGCAGAACCCTAATCCATATATTTCTCCGGAATTTAACTTAGAGTTCCACTATTTCTTTATGCGTAAATTCTGGTTTACTAACTTCGCACGCGCTATAGTTGTGTTCCCAGGTGGATACGGCACAATGGACGAATTTTGGGAAATGCTTACTCTCATTCAAACTAAGAAAGTGAAATTAGATATTCCTATCGTTCTCTATGGAGAGAAGTTCTGGAATAAGGTGATTAACTTTGAATACTTAGTAGAAATGGGACTAATCAGCCGTGCTGACCTTGATTTATTTAAATTCGCAAACACACCAAATGAAGCTTATGACTACATTAAAGGTGAGCTAACGCGAATTTATAAACTTGATAAATAATCAAATAATTAATTAAAAAAAAGGGGAGGCTGTTCGGCTTCCCCTTCTTTTTTATTACGATTAATTATATGTTATAGTTATAAATTCTCAGCTTCTTCTATCCAAATGATCGCAGAGGCATCAGTCGGCATACGCAATGAGCTTGCCCTAGGCGAGAGTGAGATTTCGCATATTTGCGGACCATCTGGCGAGCAAGAACGCTTAAATTGTGCATTAAAGAACCGCCTAAAGAACTTACGAATAGTATCTTTTATATACTCATCATTAAACTCATCTTCGAATGCAATGCAAGCGAGCAAATATAGCTTCTTCGGAGAATAATAGTGCTTCACGAAGTTATAAAGCAAGAAGTCATTCAGCACGTAGGAGCCAACGCTATCCTCTGTCTTTTGCTGAAGTTTGCCTTCTTCGTCAAGTGGGAGTAATTCTGGCGAGATAGGCGTATTTACTATATCTAACAGTATATTGCGAATCTCTTCTGGATAAATATCCTTACTTGCCAGCTGTTCGATAATATAGCGAACTAAAGTCTTTGGCACTCCACAATTCACATTATACATAGAAATATGGTCGCCATTATAAGTAGACCAACCCAAGGCAATTTCCGATAGATCGCCAGTGCCGAGAACTATGCCATTAACTTGATTGGAGATGTCCATAAGTATTTGCGTGCGTTCGCGTGCTTGGGAGTTTTCATAAACTATGTTTGTATCTTCAGGTTTATGTCCTATATCGGCAAAGTGCTGATTCACAGCTTTGTCAATAGGAATAAGCCTCAGCGTGGTACCGAATGCATTTGCCAATAGCTCAGCATTGGACTTTGTGCGATTAGTCGTTCCGAAGCCCGGCATAGAAATGCAGTGAATGCCTTTGTAGTCCAAGCCCATTTGTCTGAATGTATTCACCGCTACCAAAAGCGCGAGTGTGGAGTCTAACCCGCCGGAAAGCCCAAGCACAATGTTCGAGCAGTTAATATGCCTTAGTCTTCTCTCTAAAGCTACGCTCTGCATATCGAGTATATACTTAGCTTTATTCTTTGCTATATGCTGGAATGGATATTGCCTAACTATTCGACAGAGCTTGTCATCAAAGCAACTATT
>JBHADY010000122.1:0-13455 GCA_041855325.1 Ignavibacteriota bacterium | reverse complement strand
ATGTGTTTATATCTTCCTTTTTCTAAAACTTTGAAGGCGAAGACCTCGCCGAAACCGACTGGAACAGAAAACAAATTTTTCAGCGGAAAACCCAATATCCACGCCCATAAACAACGGATAACTCCCCCGTGAGTAACGAGCAATATCCTTTTGTAGTCAGATTTCACAAGCTCCTGCATAAAAACAGAAACCCGCGAGTACATATCACCTAAGTTCTCTCCATTCGGAATGCGAACGCCGACTATATTAGCACTCCAACTATCTACTGCCTCTCTATCAATATCAGCCCAGTTCATCATCTCCCAGTCGCCGAAGTTCAGCTCGCAGAGGCGTTCATCTTTTATGCAATTTGGATATCCCAGCTCTTCCGCAAGGCGAGTACATCGAGAAAATGGACTACTATAGACCACATCGAACTCATTGATTAACTTAGACTTAAGCTGTGTTACTTCAGATTGAAAACTATCGCGAAGTGGTACTTCACTCTGACCATAGCAAGTACCAGCTGGTACATCTACCTCGGTATGACGGATTACATAAACTTCCATATTACCAAAAATCCAAGTAAAATCACACATTCGGCAATTTGTTCAAGCGCACCCAAGCAGTCGCCTGTGTATCCGCCAATCCACTTCTCAAAGTATCGCTTTAAGTATATTACAATTAAGGGAATTGGCAGAAGAACAAGAGCACTCTGCCACGCAAAATAGCATAAGCCAGCCAGCGGAAGCAGACCAAAGAAATACGCCCAAAAAGCATCAATAATAGAGCTAAAATGACCTATAGGCTTCACCTTGCTTTTCGCATCTTCGCGGGCATAGTTAGAGAAGAAAATCAGCTGCACCGCCGAAAGCCTCGCCAAAGAATGATACGCAATGAACATTAATGCAAGCTCTATAACACTTTGATTTATCATATACTTAGTGGCACTAAGCACAGCAAAGAACTTAAGCAAAAATAGCAGAATGAGGGAAATCGCGCCGTAATTCCCCACTCTGCTATCTTTCATTATATCGAGAATCTTATCCGTAGTCCAGCCACCGCCGAAGCCATCAATCATATCCGAAAAGCCATCTTCGTGAAAAGCACCAGTTACCAATACCCCAGCAATAAACGACATAACTACCGATATTTCAATGGGTAAGATAAGGTTACTTAAGAAGAATGCAGCAAAAGAAACAGCACCGACTATCCACCCGATTATAGGGAAATACCTTGTGGCGCTATTCAGATTTTCCGGCGAATAATCCACCTTCATCGGAGATGGAATTCGCGAATAAAACATTAAAGAAATAAAGAATATATTAAGTTGTTTCTTCATTAATTATCAATGAGTTAATAGTGTTTACTTAATATTAGTCTTTATTGCTTACGCCAGCGCTTTCGAAGCTCGCCATCTCATTAAGGAAGGCAACAGCACTCTTAATGATTGGGTATGCAATCGCCGCTCCCGTGCCTTCGCCAAGACGCAATGACATATCCAAAATAGGCTCTGCCTTAAGGTGTTCGAGCATTAATTTATGTCCGATTTCATCGCTTTGGTGGCAGAAAATCGCATTTTTCAAGATGCGTGGCTCAATCTTGCTCGCAGCCAAAAATGCACTTGACGCGATGAATCCATCAACCATAATCAGCATATTGCGTCTGTACGCTGCAAGCATACCGCCGCACATTTGTGCCACTTCGAAGCCTCCGAAAGTCTGCAATACCTTCTTTGGATCGCAAATATCTCCGTGCAATTCTTGCGCTTTTTTGAGCGTTTCAAGTTTAGCATTTAGTCCTTCTTCGTCGAGACCAGTACCGCGTCCCACGCATTTTTCAAGCGGCAGACGGCATAGGTAACTCATTAGCATTGAAGCAGATGAGGTGTTTCCTATTCCCATTTCTCCGAAGCCAACTATATTACAACCACGCGCCTCAATCGCATCTACGTGCATCTCAGCGAAAGCAAAGCAACGCTCCAACTCTTCAGCAGTCATAGCTAGCTCGCGAAGAAAACTTTTCGTTCCTTTCCCCACTTTCGCGTTAATCAAAAGTGGGCTTGCTGGGAAGTCAAAAGCCACGCCAGCATCGATAATCTTAATATTAATTCCATTCTGTTTGGTGAAAACATTAATCGCAGCTCCCCCGGATAAAAAGTTCATAACCATTTGATATGTAACCTCTTTAGGGTATGCGCTCACGCCTTCGTCTGCTATTCCGTGATCGCCAGCATACACCAAAATTGTAGGTCCTTTAAGTTCAGGAGTTAGTGTTCCTTGCACTTCGCCAATTTGTAGGGCTAATCTTTCAAGCTGCCCCAATGAGTGCAAAGGCTTAGTTTTCAGGTCAATTTTTCTGATTAAATCTTCTCGAATACTCATATCATATCAATTATATTAGTAAAAGAATATGCAAAAATACGGAAATTTGTCGAAATATAATAATTTTATAAGTAGTGCGTTATTGTATCTCAAGTAACGCAACTTATCTCTATATTTTATGAATATTTACAAGTATTTATATTCATCTCCTTGTGGAGATTTAACCCTCGCTTCTTATGATAACTCATTATGCTTATGTGATTGGAATATCAATAAGTTAAGACGTGGAAGGATTGATAACAAATTCGCTAAGCATCTTAAAGCGGAATTCACATTCGGACGCACAGAAACAATCGATAAAACTATTGCTCAGTTAGATGAGTACTTCACCCACAATAGATCCGAATTCGATATTCTCACACTTCTAATCGGCACGGAATTTCAAAAAGAAGTATGGAATTCACTCCTAAGCATACCATACGCAAGCACCATATCTTATAATGACTTATCGCATTCACTTAACAAAGATAAAGCCACTCGTGCAGTCGCCTCTGCAATAGGAGCGAACCCGCTTTCCATCATTATTCCCTGCCATCGTGTCATCGGTAAAAATGGTGATTTACGCGGTTACGCCGGTGGCTTAGAGGCGAAAGAATACCTCCTTAAACACGAAAAGGCAACCAAATAGCCGCCTCTTCGAGTTCTTGTGTTAATCATAAAATTATCTAACTACATTGATTGTCTTGATGTAGTTCTGCGTGCCTATCCTAAATACTATCAAGTACTTACCCTGAGATAGACCGCTTAAATCTATCTGCTCGTTGTAGCTTGTGAAGCTGTCGCCAAGTTTCTTGTACAGCTTGTGCTGTCCGTCCAAGCTATAGATGTTATATTCCACCTTCGCAGGATTCTTCAATCTAATGCTTAGATTAGTTAAATCACTTGCAACATTAGGATTTAGTAATACATCAGCGTCCACTTGCACTGTTTCATTCACTGATACTTTAGCTGTGCTAACTTCGTAATCTGACTTCTCAGCTTCCACGTTGCCCACTTTATCGAGCGCCAAACCGTAGTAATAATACTCGTTTCCTGGCTCAACTTCCACGAAAAAACCATTTGCTTGAGTCTCTAAAATAGGGAGATATGTTTCGCTATTCTTTTTCTGGAAAACAGTTACACTGCGCACTCCACTATGAGCATCATTCGATGTTAGCTTAACGTAGTAAGTATTTGGTTTATCAGTAGTATAGATACCTGTCAGCCTACTGCTTGGAATAGTCTCGTCAATAGTATTTGAGTAAGTATTCGTCAATATCGGCTCATTTAAATCAAAGTAAATATTCGCCTTATTTTCGATTCTATCGCCGTTCTGCACACCATCAAGCAGTGCAATGCTGAACTGCACGCTTCCCTCGCCTTCAGGAGAGTTCACGTTCGGAGGAAGAAAGCCACTATCTGGGTCTTCGCTCAAGTCCATAGTCTTCTTGTCTAAGCTGATAAACTGCCAAAATACCTCGCCAGTTTTCTTGTCGAACTTACCATTAATGCGCACCACGATATCGTCTTTAGTCTTGTGTTTAGTATCGATAGTAAACTCCAATTGTCCCGGCGGAGGAGTAAGCACTTTATCGCCATACTTCACGCTGGAGAAAGAGAATGTATTAAAGTCAAACATCGTTTTATCAAGCGTATCGCGAACTATCACCTCTTGTGCAGCAGCGGTTGCGCTCTTCAGGTTTTCGAAGAATATCGTATAGTTATACGGCAGTGTTCTATTCGTATAATGTTCATCGCCATAGCCCTGAGGTCCCTGAATTTCGTTCGGGTCGAATGAAGAAACAGCCCGCACGTTTTTCTCGTTTTGATTCAGTTTCTTGTATTTTTCTTCACATTCCTTATTTGCTAAGTATCCGCTTTTCATATCATTTAGCGTGCCTACCACTGCAATACCAAGCTTCACTGCTTTAGAAACAGGGATTACATCGGCAGCGCAATTTAACGCACAAACAGAAAAATCCAATACCTGATTACCGAAGGAGAAAAGCTTCTCTTTCCAAGATTGTTCGCGCTTCACGTAGCTTTCCTCTGGCTTAAACTCGAAAGCACCATAAACCACAGGTGAAGCGTAAGTAGTGTAGAATCCGTGAATACAGCCAGCTCCCGGAATGCTCGCAATTGCTAAATTCACCACTCCTTCTTGAGCACATTTTAGAGCAGCAAGCGCTTTGCAGTCAGAAACGCGTTTATCAAGCGGAGATCTAAAGTATGGGTCGCTCGTCCAAACCATCATCTCTACATTGGCACCAGCTTTTATCCTAAACTTCATAGAATTTTCATACTTAGCTGGGATAACCGGCACGAATAAAGCATAAACTCTGCCCTTGAACTCCTTGCCGAAAAGGTTATCGATTTCGAAATATGCCGGAATGTCCTTCACATCATTATAATGCGGACTCTTCAGAAGTTCTGGGTTCTTATTCAGCTCTAATTCGTATAAGTCAATCTCGAAATCCACTGGCTCAGAGAAAACTAATATGAGCGGAACGCCCGTTGCATCGACGTCTCCAGTATTTCCTAAATGCAGATTATACGTCTGCCAGCGATTAAACAAAATTCTATCTCTACCGCTGATGAATGCGTATGGTTTCGGCACGCCCTCGCCTTCAACAATAGTGAAAGCACTTGGCACACTGTGCATTTGCCCAGCGATTTCCACGAATACATCATAAGTGCCAACGGTCTTGCCACGCAGGTTGAATCCCGCCTGCAAGTGATCGAAGCCAACTGTAGTCGTATAGTGAGCATCAATCTTCTCGCCTTTGGCATTCTGCAGATATACCTTCGAGTTCTTAGTAAAACCTGCGCCGAAGATATTCAGCGTTGCGTCTCCCTTATTGGAAGCCTCCTTCGCTGCTATCTCTCTTATTCCATTGACAGTTACAAATCTACCAATTTCATCTTTTCCCTTAGAGTTCTCTGCTACTAAGTTCACGCGATAAGTCCCCGGCTGAGAGTATGTATGCGTAGGGCTTACCTCGCTTACCTCTGGGCTACCGTCGCCAAAGTTCCATTTATAGGTCTTGCCGAAGGAAGTAGTATTCTGAAATGTGAATGTATTAATAGTGTTAAACACCTCAAAATCAGCTTCGGGAGTGAAGTTCTTTGTCTCAATAGAAGACCAAACACCGCTTTCCTCTTGGAAGCTGAAGTGCAAGTCTTCCGCATCTGTGGTATTGCCTAAGTCTATTGAAAACATCATATTAGTGCGCACGACTGGCTTTTCGAGCTTCAAGAGCTTAGCTGCACTTTCCTTGTCGCCGAACCAATACTTATAAGCTACGATTTTATGAAGCGTGTCGGAAATTGCGCCTTCGCCCGCTTTGAACACGAAGTAAGATTCCACGGCAGAATAGTAATTCGCATTACTCTTGAAGCGGAAGCTAAGCAAATATTGTCCATTAGCTAAGTGGTTTAAATCTATAGGCATTACGAAGTATGTATTCTTACTATCAATAGCAATAGACTTCTTCTCTGCATAGTTGTTATCCACCCAATACTCTAATTCAACGACTCTTTCATCGATAGGATTATTAGCATTCGATTTACTAATATACACGAAATCTGAATGCACTGCGCTATACTTGCCATTGCTATCTTTGAATCTAAAATTCACAATAGCAAAGGCATTGCCTTGACTCTTTAAGTCTATTTCATCGCAGATACTTACCCTGCTTGCAGGTGTCAGCGTCTTGACTGTTTTGTTCGCATAATCATTGCCTATCCAGTATTCATATTCCACGATATTATTCGCGTAAATACCTGTAGCAATGAGCAAGAGCGACAGATAAAGTAATATTTTTTTCATAACTCACCTCTAATTATCCTATTAATTTTGCTGAGCTTCTACTTCAAATTCTACTTTTAGCTGTCCTTTTGCGTTTGTCTTTGTGTTTATCTTCGCCTTATGAATGTGCGGAATTACCGGCAATATCTTGAACGGATAAGCTCCGCCATAAATGCCAACTTCAGTACCATCAGCTGGTTTTATCGCATTCTTAGCCTTGTCTGTCAAATGGAAATCAGTAGTGAAAATGTTAAAATCTTCGTTATCTTTATAGCCAAGGAAAGCCTCGGCAGCTTTCATATACTTGTTATTCAAGTCCTTGCCGTATTTGTTACCATCGCTTAACTTTAGTTCGCCTGTGAAAATATTATTAACAAATTTGCTCCATGATCCATCAATACTTCCCACAAAAATATTATTCTCGAAAGTTACAGTTTCATTACGATTACAAAGAATAGGAATATATCTATCCTCAGCATTAGTAGTTGTATCTATATTCATTATAATACAGTTACTTACAATGCCAGATCTTAATGATATTCCAGTATAAATACTATTGCTATATCCGGAAGATATTCTTCCTTTAGCATAGAAAATGCTATTTTCGATTTTCGAATTTTCACCTAATCTCACATCCATCTGGTAATTATTTCCTGACGCCACAAGGCACTCCTGCATATTAATATTGCTACTCTTTTGGACTATATTACCATCAATAGTTACGTATTGTAACTTGCAACGCTTAATTAGATAATCCTTCACACCATATAATTCATAACGGTATGGTTTGCCATTCACATTACTGCATTCCAAACCCTGGAGAGAGCCACCATTAGAATTGGTATCCAAGAGTATCCTTTCCACGCGAGTAACGCCCTTTGCCCCGCGAATAGCATCATTATAGCCCACACCTATTATGTGCAATTTTTTGTTGATAATTGAATCGAGCTTGAAATAGCCGGCGGGAAGCTGAATAATGTCGCCATCGTTCGCGACAGTATAAGCCTCGTTGAACGTATGGCACAGCTTGGACGCACCATTCGGAGAGTAAACACTAATTGTTTGTGCCTCAACAGCACCAACTGCAAAAAATACTGCAGTAATGAATAAAATGAACCTTTTCATCTTTTTTTTTCCTTATATATTAACTAAACAGATATTTTCCACTGAAAATAAGCACTCTTATTCGCTGGCAAAAATAACTAAAAAATATTAATAATGCAAATAAATTTTTTATATTTTTTCAGATAATGATGTAAATCTTAATATTTAAAAAACTTATACGATTTACTTAACTCGCCACTTCTCAGCTCGAAGAAGTAAGTTCCAGCTGGAAGTTCGGATATATCAACGCTTAACCTTCCAATTTGGTGCTGGATTTTCGTACTATCAAGCGTATAAATTTTGGAGTGAATATCGCGAATAATTAGATCAAAATTTGCATTAATTGAATTGTCTAAGTCTATGTACACTAAACTATTAGCTGGGTTAGGATATAACTGATTTGCATCTTTCAGAGGAACAGAAGAGTTCGGCACTCTTGCTTTCACTTTGATTAAGGCATTCTCGCTGAAACGTAACTCGGGAAGATCTTTATTAGCTAAGACATCATAACTACTAATAATTTCGAGCTCTTGAGAGTAGTTAATCTCATCTTTTTTTGTGGAGAAAATGTATAATTTTTCGCCTTCCTTCGCACCGTTTATAGTTTGATACTTTGTATTATTAAGTAAAGTATCGTATCCACTTATAATTGAGTAAGTTATGGGATTAATTGTTCGTGCATTTCCCACGCAGAATGAATTCGCATTTTTGCCTAGAGTGATTGCGATTTCCTCGCCGCTTTTTGCTCCTTCGATCTCCAATACGAGCACAGCGTAATTACTTAAGTTCTTTAATCTCAGAGCATTAGAATACTCCTTAATCTCCTGCTTTATGTCTTTATACTGATTATTATCGCTTGCGGAGTGCAGGAAGTTGTAATCCACTGAAATTGAAGCACTTGTATAGACTAAATAGGCTCTTCCCGGTTGCAGTAACTTAAGAGTATTGATATAAGGCGGATAGTATATATTACCATACATATCTTTCACCATAACTATATTAGTATTAACTGACTTACCGAAATACTGCTCCACTTTTACTACATCTTTTCTTAGATATGGAATTAAATGCCATCCAGCACCATAGATTTTGAGGAACTTATCACTTTTTGGGATTTCATCCCCCTTAATTTTCAGCTTAGCGGGTTTATCTTCCCAGTGCAGATAGTAACCTTGGGTATAGTCTAAATACTTGACTTTATTACTACTTTCATCACTAACGATATTATGAAGACTATCCAATACTATAGCCTTATGATTCAGCTCATAATTAAGATGATATATGTTATTAATCGATGGCACTAAATTAGCAGAAATGAGGTTCCAACCAGTCTCAAGTGAAAGCTCTAACTCATTAGTCTCTAATCCATTTACTACGTCAATTATAGTCTCGGAATTAGCCTCGAAGACATCACGTCCGATAAACACATTATGAGAGGCTGAACGCACTACTTTCATCTCGGAATCCCATACCTTGAAGATATAGCTCTCGCCATGAGAAAAGCCGTCTTTCGCGTCTGTATCGGGGTTATCAGCATATACAGTGATGCTGGCACCAAGCTCCGGCTGTATATTAACATAGCCCATCAGATACTCCTTATTATCTTTTTTAGAGTAAAGAAGAAGAACATCATTGCTATTCATAATTCTATTATTTATAAAGTATTTACCAAATTGATTAAGCTTAATCTTAGCCGTAATTGAAGAACTTGGCATAACCACTTTTTTGATTAGTGAATCCGGCAGAGCCTGCTTTGCGAACTTAATTTTAGTAGTGAAAGCACCAAAAGCACCCCATTTCTGCGTTCCAACATTGCTAAGTCCCTGCACTCTCCAATAGTACTTTCGATTATAGTTAAGTATTTTTGGTTTAATGTACTTATCACTTGTTACTTGAGAATAAATTATCTTCTTAAATTCCATATCCTCAGCTATTTGCACTTCGTAAAGCTCGCTGCAATCATCACTCCAGGATAGCTCAGCATTCGGCTCAATATCCTTCTCATTCTGCGCCGGAGATGTTAAATAAATATAGCAATCCTTCTTCCTTACTGCGTGAATTTCTATATCATCTAAATATATGTAATTATTAATATTTACATTACTAAGATCTCCCTCAATCGCAAGAATTATATAAGGCATAATTTCATTTTCATCCAGCTGAATGCTCACACGTTCGAAGTCCTGCTCTCGTGAACTTGGCTCCTCGTCCTTGTTAGCATTTAACTGCGCGATTAGCTTAGCATTAGCATCAAGATTCGGCTTATCACTTTGGAATACTTTTAGTCTTAAGTAATGAGTGTTAATATCCTTTAAAATAGAGAGATAGAGCACTTTTTTTTCGGCGAGATTTGTATCAATTTTCGCCAGAGTAATGTAGTTTTTTTTGCTCGGTTCAGCCAATACTTTCCCCCAAAGGCAGTTCTCAGTTTTGTAGATTTTATTATCATATACCAGAGTATTCACTTGCCAAAGTGCGTCCTCATCGCCCTCTAAAGCGTGCCAATCAAGTGGCAAAGTAAGGCGTTCATCGAAATTCTCTTGCAGAAGAGCCTGATGTTTGAAGCTAAGTGTTCTAAATTTTACTGTTTCCGACCACTCGCTTTTGTAATCACCGAATACGTCACGCACGCGTATGCAATACTCCCGATTTTCCTCTAATTCCACTTCGAGTTTGTGATCATCCTCTACTTTCTCATTATACACTATCTCATTGAAATTTAAATCTTTAGCTATCATTACTTGAGAAAGATATTTCGGCTTATACGAACGCCACCTCACGCTCAGCTTAGGATGCACCAAGCCACAGTTTTCGCTCGGATAAATAAGGAATGGCTTCGGGTTTTCTAAAAGAATATCGAAGGACATAGTCTCGCCTATCTCACTTATATTACTAATATTTAGCCCACCATAAATACCGTCTTCGAGGAATGGCATAGGATTCGTATTTTCGTTTAGCTCAGTGCGTTTCTCGTTTGCAGAGAACGGCGCCCACTCTACCTTTCCTATCTGCCTCGGCTTGCCGTTAGGACGGTATATATAAAGCTGCTGCTGAATGCTGTCGCTTGAGCCAAAATAGCTCTCATTCACGCGATAAACCAGCAGCCCGGACAAAGGCATAGACTTGTCTAATACGTGTTTTTTATTGCGAAACTCCAGCACATAATACTCATTTCTATTGTATGATTGCACCTTATAGCAGGTGTTGCTCTTCTTGTCAATTGAGTTCAAAGTGTAGCGTCCGCTCTTAGTAATTTCCGGTATAAATTCTATAGTTTTAAGGTACTTATAGCGAACAAATGCCCCGCACTGATTCGGTTCGTTCGTGGTGTGAGCCATCAGCTCCCACTGACCAACCGGCTCCGTGGTGTAAGTATAATCATAGTAATCCGGGGCGCCGAGAGAGTGCAAAAACTCGTGGCAAATCGTCGCAACGCCCTTCTCGCTGAGGTAATCGCCAATTAGCACATTGTAATTTCTTACTCTTATGTCGTGAATGTACGCCTTTATGCCGACCAGCACGTTCATATGGGGCCAAAAAAGCGTACCCCAACCGCTCGCCTTTCCTGCAAATATAAAGGTAACATTATCGACGTTTCCATCTCCATTTTCATCAATATTCATATTTTGGTCTATGCTCGGTGATATCGCATTTATAGCATTGTAATATAGTGTGTCCATACGTCGATAGCCCTGCAAAGACGTGCTATAACCTATGGGATTGCTCTCGCTTTTTGGTTCGAAGTAGTTGCGCGGGTGCTTGCACTCGAAAAAACTATAAGTGCCATTCTCCGACTTCTGCGGAAAAATATGCGACTTCACATTCATTTTCTCATTTGTAACTATCTGATAATACTTCCAGAGCGACATCTTCTCGTTCGAGTTATACATCTCCTCAAAAGCGGCATAATTGCGGTTCTCGCTGGTCGTGTCGTCAGCGAACTTAATACAGATAACTATATTATTAATATTAATGAATTTCCGTTCCTGCAGCGTTTCGCCCGACTTCGCTTCGCTATCAAATAGCTGGCTGAAAGCCCGAACACGCGGCATATAGTGCCTTTCGCCCACGCGTAACCATTTGCTTATGCCAGCGGGCTCAGCACCATTAATCACTCGCTGCTTGCCCGGGATTAAGCTATCTCCGGACTTCACAGCATAGTAATAATAGCCATCTTTATGATTCTTAAGTATGGTATAGCCATTGGCATCGTGCAGAAAGTTATAGAACTCATCACCACTGGCGAAAACCTCGATTTTATCACCATTTGGCTGTCTTATGCTTTGCGGCATATAGCTCAGATGAGCAGAAAACACACTGCTCACAGCAAATAAAGCAAGGTAAATAATTAAAAATAATGAAATGCGATTATATATATTTTTCATAATTTTTCAGCATAATTAGATAAATTTGGTATCTCAAAAATAAAAAAAATACTTATCTTTACAAACTAATTAATTATGCAATTCAGCTATGGAAAATAATAGAGAAAAAGGAAAATATGGCGAAGATATAGCCTGTAAGTACTTGGAAAGCAAAGGATATAAGATAATTAAGCGGAATTTTCACTTCAGTAAGATTTCCGAAATAGATATCATCTGCGAGAAGGACGACACGCTCGTATTCGTGGAAGTTAAGGCTCGCTCTAGCACAGAATACGGCGACCCCATACACGCCATAAATGAAGCTAAGAGAAACTCAGTACGCAAAGCAGCCGAAGGCTACCTATATATAAACAAGATTAACGACAAAGCCTGCCGATTGGACGTAGTCCTCGTGGATACATACTCCAATCCGCCAAAGGCAAAGCACATAGAGAATGCCTTTTAGCCGAAAATACTCGTAAGTAGCGCCGAAATACGACTCAGCACCTTAATGTTCTGAGCGTACTTCTTTGTCTCTTCGAATGGATTATGCGGAACGTAAATATTCTTGAAGCCAAGTTTTATCGCTTCATTAATTCTCTGCTCTATGGAGGAAACCTGCCGCACCTCTCCCGTTAAGCCAATCTCGCCAACGAAGACGGTGTCCGAATCCACTGCTTCATCTTTCAACGAGCTGAGCAGAGCCACGGCTAAAGCTAAATCCACGGCGGGGTCGCTAACAGAGAGTCCCCCAGCGATATTAACGAATACATCATTATTGCGGAATGGAAAACCGAGGCGTTTCTCTAAAACGGAGAGTATCATCTGCAGGCGACGCTGATCGAAGCCATTCGCGATGCGCTGTGGCACGGAATAGCCCGAAGCAGTAACCAATGCCTGCACCTCCAGCAAAATGGTTCGACTGCCCTCCATCGCGGTAGCTGTAGCTATGCCGGGTTCATTGCTACTTCTCTTTGCAAGAAAGAGCTCAGATGGGTTCGTAACCTCACGCAAGCCCTTGTTTTGCATATCGAAAATGCCAATTTCATTGGTAGAGCCATAGCGGTTCTTAAGGGCGCGGAGTATCCTATAGCTATACATTTTATCGCCCTCGAACTGCAGCACAGTATCAACTAAATGCTCAAGTATCTTAGGTCCGGCTATCATACCGTCTTTGGTAACGTGGCCGACCAAGAAGATGGTCTTTCCTGTGGCTTTCGCGGTTTGCATCATAAGCGAGGCACATTCGCGCACTTGGATTATGCTTCCTGGGGTGGAATCCGCCCTGTCGGTAAATACAGATTGAATAGAATCCAGCACTATAATTTTCGCTTCAGAATTAATAATAGTAGAATTTATAGTCTCTATATTAGTCTCGCTAAGTAGCATAAGCTCCGGAGAGATAGAGCCGAGCCTATCAGCGCGCACCTTTATTTGATTCAGCGATTCCTCACCAGTTATATATAATGGATTATGCTCAATCACCTTACTACACATCTGCAGAAGCAAAGTAGATTTGCCAATGCCCGGGTCGCCACCAATCAGTATAAGTGAGCCAGGGACTATACCACCGCCAAGCACTCTATCTAACTCATTGATATTAGTATGAATGCGGTAATTATTCTCGTTGTTTATATCCTTAATCTTGCTTATGCTTGCGACATTTGCGGAGTTAATCCTCGCCTGCTGAAAGTTTTTCTTCGCTTCTTCCACTACTTCCACGAAGGAGTCCCACGTTCCGCAGCTTGGGCATTTCCCCACCCACTTCGCACTGCGATATCCGCATTCATTGCAACTATAGTAAATTTTTTGTTTCATCTTGTGGCTAATTAATTCT
>JBHADY010000121.1:0-3605 GCA_041855325.1 Ignavibacteriota bacterium | reverse complement strand
CAGTGAACTAATATTTATGCCCAGCCAAATGGGCAGAAAATCACAGCATAAAGCGAGGACATTTTGAAAGGCAAGTATTCTATACTTATCTTTATTCTTGTTGTAATCACCGTAGGGACGCTGATATACCTATCAGTAGATTGGGCGAAGAAACAAGAAATCAAAAAAGTCGATATCTCCGGGAACCTAATCTTAGGCGAAAAAGAGATATTAGACAAGCTCTCCGAAGAACTAATAGACTCATCCAATTCAAACGAAAAAATCAAAAATATACAGAAGTTGCTGGAGCAGAATCCATATATTCAGGAGACTTATGTGACGCATAAAAATCTCAATGAGATTAAAGTGCAAGTGAAGGAAAAAAGACCAATCGCAGCTCTCGTGTTGGAAAATGGAAATCTTGCTTATATTGACGCAGCTCTGAATATTTTGCCTTACCAAATGTATCAAAGTATGCCGGATGTCCCTTTAGTGAATGGGATTTTCCATAATGGCGAAATAGATACTACCGGGCTGGTGGGGACGTTTGTCATTATCGAAAATTTAAATCAGAGCGACAAGGCATATCTTATGCCTCTAATCTCTGAGATTAACTTCAATAAGAATAATAAAACATTTAACTTAGCTACAAGCGAAGCTGGAACTATAGTTAGAATTGGCACTATTGGCGATATAGCCAATAAGATTAATAAACTCAATGCCTATTATAGAAATAACTTAGTTAAAAGCAAATCCTCTCCGGCTTATATAGACCTAAGGTGGGGAGCTCAAGTGGTCGTAGCTAACTAATTGACTTTATAATAAACCATGGCAACACAAAAGAATACAGATAATACTAAAGAGAAACGCAGTAACTTCATCGTGGGCTTAGATATTGGCTCATCGAAGATTTGTGCAATTGTGGCTGCCAAAGATAGTACCCCGAACACTCTTAAGATAATCGGTATCGGAGTAACCGATAGCGAAGGACTTAAAGGCGGAAATATTATCAACATAGAAAAAGCTGCTCAGGCGATTAAAAAGGCAATCGAGCAAGCTGAGCAGCAGTCAGGATTCAAAGTCGAAGAAGTGTACGTAAGTATTACTGGCGAACACATACAAGCTATGCAAGGAAAAGGCATAGCTGCCGTGCCAAGCGCCACTCACGATATCTCTTTGGAAGACGTGAATAGAGTAATCGATGACAGCAGAAACATTAAACTTCCGAGCGAAAGAAGAATATTACACGTTATTCCGCAGGACTTCGAAATCGATGGGCAGGGGGGAATCCTTGATCCCGTAGGTATGAACGGAGTACGCTTAGAAGTGAATGCAATAATCATCACTTGTGCGGAATCTGCGGTGCATAATATGCACAGATGCATAGAAAAACTTGGTATTAAAATAAAGAATATAATCTTCAAACCGCTGGCGAGTGCGTATGCAGTATTAAGCGAAGACGAAAAAGAAGTAGGTGTTGCCTTAGTCGATATAGGTGGCGGGACAACCGATGTCGCTGTATACGAAGAGAACTGCATACGCCACACGAGCTCAATTGGTGCAGCAGGTGGCTTGGTTACTTATGACATCAGAAAAAACCTGGCAATCGTTCACACCGAAGCGGAAAAATTAAAAAAGGAATATGGATGGGCTTTCAGGCAGTCCATTATGGATGACGAAGTAATCAGCGTGAAAGGTGTCTCGGGACGCGAACCCCTCGAGGTAATGAAGAGCGACCTTTCAAGCATAGTGGAAGATACTATGGCTTATATCTTTGAATCCGTGCTGAAAGAAATTCGTAAAGTCGATAAAAACCTCGGCGCGGGAATCGTCCTGACTGGCGGGGCATCGCTTATGCCAGCTGCTTGCGACTTAGCTCGCACTATATGTGGAATGCCAGTGCAATTGGGCATCCCATCAAGCATTAGCTATAGCGGATTAGGACCAGAGATAAAAGACCCTAAGTATTCGACCGCTGTCGGACTGCTTATGTTTGCCCTTGATAACTTTGAAGAATCTACCGATCCAGAAGAAGATGGAGCGATAGATGACGAGCAACAAGAGCAAGGCTCTTCTGAAGAGAAATCCGGCTCGATTTGGGGCAGGATTAAAGATAAATTATCTCAATTATAAACTTTAACTATTTAAATTATAAGTAATAACAACTACTAATAAAGAAAAATAAATAAAATAAATAGATCGGAGCATTTATGATAGAACTTGATAGCAATTCTCAATTAACATCAGCCGGGGCGGTAATCAGAGCTATTGGCGTCGGTGGTGGCGGTTGCAATGCAATCGATAATATTAAAAAAGATGGCGTAACCGGGGTGGATTTCATCGCTGCAAATAGCGATGTGCAGGCGCTTAAGGTTAACGTAGCTGAAATGAAAATCCAAGTGGGTGAAAAAACAGCTAAAGGCTTAGGCGTAGGCGGAAACCCAGAAATCGGGAAAAAATGCATAGAAGAAAGTGCTGAGGTAATAAGACAGCACTTAGAAGGCAGCAATATGGTATTCATAGCTGCTGGTATGGGCGGAGGAACAGGAACAGGAGGCGCTCCTCAAATCGCCAAAATTGCTAAAGAATTGCAAGCATTAGTAGTTGCTGTAGTTACTACTCCTTTCAAGTATGAAGGTGGCACAAAAATTAAATATGCTCTCGACGGTATCGAAGAATTGAAGAAGAATGTGGATTCCATTATCGTGGTATCTAACCAAAAAATTATTGATGAGCTAGACAGGAAAACAAATATGATCACCGCTTTCAAAGAAGTGGACGCCGTGCTAATCAATGCGTCTAAAGGCGTGGTGGATATTATTAATAAACCTGGTTTTATTAATATTGACTTCGCAGATATTAGAAACGTATTGCAAAATAGTGGCGAAGCTGTTATCGGTGTAGGCTCTGCAAGTGGCGAAAATAGCGCTATCATCGCTACTGAAAATGCTCTCAATTCTCCTCTTACCGACAAGACTAGCATAAGAGGTGCAAAGGGTATATTGATTAACATCACTACAAGCCCTGAATTCAGCGTGGAAGATTTAGACCTCGTAACTAACTTAGTGCTTGAAAGAGCCGGTGGCGATCCTTTCTTAAAGAGCGGTATCGCATTTGACGAGAATATGAAGAGCGATGAAATTATGGTTACTATCCTCGCTACGCAATTCGATCAAAGCGTTGAGATAGGAAATGACTCTCCCAGAAGGGTGGAGCCACAGGTAAGCAATAGTGTGCCTGAGCCTGCTCCGGAAGTTCAATTAGCTCCAGCACCTGAAAAACTAAATAATAGAGTAGCTCGCAGCAATATGCACCAGCAACAAGGTGCTACACCTGCATACACAAGAGGAACTTTCGGACGCAGAAGCGGATTCTCTTCTGTGGAACCACAGCAAAATACTATGGACTTAGGCATAAGAGAAGATGCAAGACAAAGCTCTCTACGAGAAGGAACAAACGATATGGTGCTATCTGATGATGGCATTAAACAGGTGGTAAGTAATCGCACTACTTTCCTTAGAAAAGTGATGGACTAAAACAATGATTTCTATAAAATGTTAAACATAAAAATTGCCCCTTTCGATTTCTCGGAAGGGGCTTTTTTCTTTGTATATATTCTTTTGTAT
>JBHADY010000120.1:0-2747 GCA_041855325.1 Ignavibacteriota bacterium | reverse complement strand
TTTGTAACTTAAAGTATGGTGAACCGTATTCAATGTTACAACCAACTTTTTTATAAACTTATAAGGATTAACTACTATGCGTAAATATTTATATTTAATCGCACTATTCATTTCGGTACAATTTTTAATGGCTTGTGAAGGCGATGACACTGTTCTTCCAACAAATAAATATCCGAGTGAAATTACCGCTTTTGTTAATAAGCACTTCTCTGGTTCTCAGATTACTCGAATTGAAAGAGACAGAGACGATTTCAGAACTGAATATGAAGTGTATCTAAACACAGGCTTTAAGTTAGAATTCAACGGCAAATATAAAGTAACTGATATTAAGTCAAAGAACAAAATGACTAAGTTACCAGATAGCGTAATCCCTGCTAAGATTTTATCTTACGTAACTAAAAACTATCCAAGTAATTTCATAGTTCATTGGGATTTAGATTCAAGAAAACAATCTGTTGAACTTGACAATGACTATGACTTAGACTTCGACTTAAACGGTAACTTCCTAAGAGTTGATAGAGACTAACACATAAAGAAAGCGACTAAATTATATGGTCGCTTTTTTTATTAAAAAAATAAAGATTGTATATCTTTGAAACTTATAAGTTTATTAATCGTAATAACGATACAAAGACAAATTAATAACACTAAAATTAAAAGGTAAATTATAATTATGGCAAACTTAAATGCAATTGGCTTAGACGTCAATAAATCAAAAGAATTATCTGATAAATTAAACGTATTATTAGCTAATTATTCATTCTTTTATCAAAATACTCGTGGCTACCACTGGAACATTAAAGGCGAAAAATTCTTTGAATTACACGTGAAATTTGAAGAACTTTACAACGACTTATTCACTAAAATTGATGAAATCGCTGAAAGAATTCTTACTCTCGGTTACGTGGCAAACCACAACTTTACTGAATACGCTAAACTTTCTACAATCAAAGAAAGCACTCACGTTTCTGAAGGTTTAGAATGCGTGAAAGAAGTATTGGCAGCTTTCCAAACTATCCTCATTCTCCAAAGAGAAATTATGGAATTCGCTGGTGAATTAGGCGACGAAGGTACAGCAGCTCTTATGAGCGATTACGTTCGCGAGCAAGAAAAATCAGTTTGGATGTATTCAGCTTACCTTAAGTAAAATTGAATCTTCATAATCGAATCTTATTTTGTTTATATATTGATAGCTCGCTGGGAACTCCCGGCGAGCTATTTTTTTATTAAAATTAATCAAAGTTACTAAAACGCGTGTCCCAAACCGATGTGGATTTTAACGTCGCCTAAGCCATCTCGAACTGTGATGTTCGGATCATAAATGGAGTTTGGATCGTAAAGCTTCCAGCCTAAATCGGCACGGATAACACCTATAGGCGACTCATAACGCACGCCTACGCCTGCTGCTAAGGCTATGCCTTGTACTATCTTAGCGATGGATATGTCGTCGTTGCCGGGGAGGTCGCTCAATAGATACCAGTTGTATGCGTTGCCGAAGTCAACAAATGTGGCGAATTGCACATCCTTCAGTACGCGTCCGATAACGCCCGTGCTTGCCACCTTATAGCGGTACTCTACTGAACCTTCTAGTATTGTGGCACTACCGATGTAATCCTCAATTAGTTCGGTTTCAGAGCTGGCTTCATACTGGTATTTGTCTGTGCCATAGAAACGGAGACGACGCGATGCCCAGCCTCTGATTGAATTCGCCCCACCAGCATAGAATTGCAAGTCGTATGGGGTGATAGAGTTTTCCTTATCAAATGTTAGAATATGACCAAACTTCATTTTATAGGCGAGAATCGATTGATAAGACAAGGAGAAGTACTGTGACAGAAACGCTTGGAAACGCAGGAACTGGCTCGCGCCTGTGTATTTATTCACCTTGAAAGGAGCAAGGTCAGTCAAGAAAGATAGAAAATAGCCACTGCTTGGAGAGAATATATCATTTCGCGAGTCGCCGTTAATCCCAAAGCTGAATATAGTGGAAGTAAGCAATGGATTTTCCTTATTTACGAAGGAGTTAAAGTCGGAGAAAGGAATAAACTTACGCAGTACGTTCAGGGTGTCTTTCTCTGTCTTTGCGCCGCGCAGGGATTCGTTCCAAGCTTCGTTATAGTTGGTTGGTATTTGTCTTCGGAAGCCGAGGTCTAATGAGGCATTGTTAAAGAGAGTCCAATCTGGCAACTTAATAGCGAAGCGGAAAGGTAAATCCACTGTGGAAAGCCAAAGGTTATCGATTACTCGTTTATAGGAGAAAGCGAATTGCGCAGAGCTGCTCACGCGGCTTTTGTCTATAGTCCAAAGCAGTGGTGTAGATAGACTTATACCTGCTTGATACTCCAATTCTTGCTTATTGGTCTCGAAGAATCTGCTAAGGTCCAGCAAGGTGAATCTAACAAATGGATTAAAAGATTGCGCAGCACCGAAGATATTGCGGTGAGTGTAGCTGGCTTCCACGCCGGCATTCCAATACTTATCGAAAGTCGTGCGATTAGTAAATAAACCGAAATTATAATCCTGCTGTTTCTTGTAGTTAAGGTTTACCTGCAGAGAGAGAGTGGAGGCCTCTTTATTTGTGGCAATAGTATCTATTGTTATTGAGTTAAATAGGTTGAGACTAAGGTATTTAGCTTCTGTAGTTTTGATTTTTGTATAAGAGTATAGCTCGCCCTTTTCGAAGTCAATTTGCGAGCGTGCCATCTCTCTTGCAAGTATTTTTTGACCATTTAGTTTATGAGAAATGG
>JBHADY010000119.1:0-5461 GCA_041855325.1 Ignavibacteriota bacterium | reverse complement strand
AATGGATTTCAGTTCTTTTAAGTCCATAAGGTAGCCGGTTTCGGGGTTCACTTCCCCTTTTATTGTTACCTCGAGCTCGTAGTTGTGTCCGTGCCCATTTGGGTTATTGCAGCGTCCGAAGCAGTTAGCGTTCTCTTCATCGGTGAAGTTCGGGTTATAAACCCTGTGCGCCGCCGAGAAGTCCAGTTTTTTAGTAATATATATCATTAGTTTAGTTATTTTTTATATTGTTTTACAAGTATATTATAGTTAATTTTGAGTACATTCATTTGACGTTTAACTCGTATATTTATTAATGATGAAGCTTAAATATTTAATCGCATATATCTCACTTGCAATGCTAATAGTTGCTTGTTCTACGACTAAAGCTGAGAAGCAGGAAGTTACTCCAAATCGCGCAGATACAGTTCAATCAAAACCTGAGAAAACAGAAGAAAAGCAGGAAGAGAAAGCCACTATTTTAAAGATTGCTCCGAATAAGGAATTAGATAATCTCTGGGCTAAAGCTGATGCCTCTTTCTCGCTAATGGGAATGAGCAATAATGCCACTGTGGAGCTAAAAATCGTGGGGAATGACTCTTCATTTGCTCGCGTGAATGGTCCTTTCGGTATTCCTGTGGCAAAGGCATATTCTCGCCAGAACTACATACTACTTATGGATTCCTTCAATGGCATTGCATACGAAGCAGAACCAACTGCCGAAAGTATGTATAAGTTAATCGGCACTCCTCTATCATATGATAATATTTTGGATATACTCCGCGCAAGGCTGATATTCCAATCAGAGAATTATACTTTCTTAGATTCTGCTAATTCAAGGTATCGCTATGCTTATGAGTTTATGGGATTTAAGGATATTCTCATCATTGATAAGTATGATAGAATATTAAGCTATAAACGCGAGAAAGCTGGCGAACTGGTCTTTATGGTGGATTACTCATATTCCGGCGGAAAAGGCAATGCCAATTACATAAAAAGCCTAAGAATAGGCTTACCAGAGAAGTCGCACATCACTTTCGATTTCAATGAGTATAAGGTGTTAACCCCGGACGGCAAGCCATTCTATTTCGACATTCCTAAAAAAGTAATAGTACGCAAAATATAGACTGTGAAGCTATATCATTACATATTAATAATCCTGTTATTCTCGCTTTCTCTGTACTCGCAGGAGAGCGAGCCGAGTATTATTAATTCTACTGATAGCATAAAAGTTAATACTAACTCCGTGCTAGATACAATTGTTACATTCTCTGCGAAAGACAGCTTAGTTTATAGCATTAAGTCCAAAACCTTAAGACTGAAGCAAGATGCAAAGCTGAACTTCAAAGTGCAGAGCATTTCCTCTGATCTAATCATACTTAACCTTGGTAATTCCACACTCGAAGCCCTGCCGGACACCACGAAAAGCGGGAAAGAGCGTTCCTATCCTAAGTTCTCGGATGGCGGACAGTCCTTCGTGGGTGCGAAGATATTCTACAACTTCGATACTAAGCAAGGCTCAGTAAATATGGGCGAAACCGAGATAACCGAAGGCTTCTACTACGGCTCGAAGATAAAGCGAGTGAGCGACGACGAGCTTTTCGTGCAGGACGGCTGCTATACTGACTGCAATCACCCGCATCCTCACTATTACTTCGGCTCTCCAAAGATGAAAATGCAGGTTAATGACAAGGTATTCATAGACCCAGCAATAGTCTATGTCGAAGACTTGCCGATTTTCGCTCTGCCTATCGGACTTTTCTTCGATATTAAAAAGGGAACGCGCCAAGGCCTTATACTCCCAAGTGTGTTTAACTCCTATAACCGCGGTATGATGCTGGAAAACTTGGGCTATTACTTCCCTATTTCTGATTACTTCGATACTCGCCTCTCGCTTAATCTATATACTAAAGGTGGCTTCCTCGTGGGCAATACAACCAATTGGAAGCTAAAAAATGTATTAGATGGCAGTATAGAATCTCGCTTCGGCTACACACGCTATAGCCCAGATGATGACTACGCTCAGAATTGGAGTTTGCGTCTTAACCACTCGCATAGAATTACTCCGCAAATACAACTGAATGCAAATCTGCAGTTTATGACTGAAGATTTTAATCGCCGTACCTCTAACAATATATATGATAGATCGCGACAGGAAATCAGCTCTTACGCCTCTTATAGCGAGTCATTCGATAATGGTATTTCTTACTCCATTAACTATAGCCGTTCGCAGAATATCATAGATAATACATATTCGCAGAGTCTTCCATCGCTGAATTTGAATATCCCAACACTCTATCCTTTAAGGAACTTAGTAAAGCCGACTTCATCGCTTTCCTGGCTTAGAGATTTGACTTTCTCCTACTCGACGAATGCTAACTTCGACCAAAACAAGAGAATGAATATCACTTCTCAGAGCGACACTACTTATTCCTTGGAAACATCGAATAGAATAGTGCACTCGCCGAGTATATCAATTTCCCCTAAGCTGGGGTACTTCACTCTTAATCCATATATTCGCTTTTCGGCTAATAACTACTTCCGCCGCAGCGAAAGACGCTTCAACGAAAGCGATTCCACTATCGAAGAGTATAACAGCAAAAACGGGCTTTTCACTGAGTATAACTACAGCATTGGGGCGAATCTCAGCACTACGCTTTGGGGTATCCTAAAGACGAACATAGGAAGGCTAAGCTTCATACGACACAAATTCAGACCAAGTATTGGGTATTCCTATACCCCAGACCTTAGTGATAAAATGTACGGTGAGTACTATAATCCCGTATCAAAAAGGCAGGTGCAGTATTCATACTTCGAGAAAGACGGCGGTGGAATTGCCTCTCGTCTCCTTCAGAGCAATATGAATGTGAATTTGGACAATACCTTCTCCATTTCCCTTAAGCAGGACACCGGCAAAGCTAAGAAAATTGACCTACTCAGAATGTCGCTTAATACATCATACAACTTCGCTAAAGACTCGCTCAAGCTGAATGATATTAACGCAAATTTCAGCACTCCGCCGATTGGAAATTTCAATATTAATGGCAATATGAGTTTTAGTATGTATGAACGCATTCAGCAAGGCGATAGAGTAGTCATTCTCGATAAGTTCCTTATAAATCAAGGAAAAGGCTTGGCATATCTCAATAATCTTACTCTTAACCTTAGCACCTCTTTCTCTAATGAAGGCTTCTTCCCTAAGTATGAAAGCCTATCATCTTTGGACTCAATGACTCTCGGCGATAGATTCAGCAATAGAGTAAATTACGATGAAGCTATGCACGACTATTTCGGCGATAACTCCAGCGGATTCGACCGCTTCTCTCCGCCTTGGCAGATGAATCTAAGCCTATATTTCTCCTACTATAGAGCTGGAATAGACCACTTCAATAAGTCATTAAATTTATCGACAGATATTACTTTCCGCTTAACTCCTACTTGGAATGTATCTGCCCGCACGGGAATTGACTTCATTAACGGCGATTTGTCGAATACATCTATTATCATCACTAAGCAATTGCACTGCTGGAATTTCTACTTTGAGTGGTATCCTGTGGGAGTGAATCGTGGCTTCTACTTTAGATTATCACCTAACTCCAATATGCTGAAAGACTTAAAGATAGAAAGTCCGCGTCGCCAAGCATTGGATTACAATTAGCCAAAATAAACAAAAAGCCTCCGAAACAGGAGGCTTTGATGTATCTTTTGTTTATTATTTTATCCTACATTATACATTTCATCAATTAGGAAAGAGTAATTTCTCTCCACGACGTGCCTTTTAATGCTCATCTTAGGAGTAAGCTCTCCGCTTTCAATTGTGAAAGGAGATGAAATCAGCCTGAACTTTCGCACTCTTTCATACTTTGCGAACTTCTCTTGCAGCCTGTCTATATCCATCTTTATGGCTTTGATTATCTTCTCGTGAGAGATTAAATCATCAGGCTTATCGTATTTAAGTTCTAGTAATTCGGCTAATTGCTCCAATTGCTTAAAATCCGGGGTGATTAGCGCAGTGATATATTCGCGGTTGTCCCCGAGGAGGATCACTTGCTCTATGTATTGACTTTGGCTAAGCACGCTTTCAATAGGCTGTGGTGCAATGTTCTTGCCTCCAGTATTCACGAAGATGTTCTTCTTTCTGTCTGTTATCTTAATATTGCCCCTTTCAGTGATGATAGCTATATCTCCGGTGTAGAGCCAGCCATCTCTATCAATCGCAAGGTTAGTAGCTTCTGGGTCACCCCAATAGCCCTTCATTATGTTCGGTCCGCGAACGAGCAATTCGCCATCTTCAGCAAGCTTCACTTCTACGCTTGGGATTGGCTTTCCTATTGTTCCCGGTTCTATATCATCTTTCATAGTTACGGCAACGATAGGCGCAGCTTCGGTTAAGCCATAGCCTTCCATAACGATGAAACCAGCAGCAAGGAAGAATAGATCCACCTCTAAAGGAAGCGGTGCACCGCCGGAAACTATGCACTTAAGTCTGCCGCCAGTTTTTTCCTTAATCTTAGAGAATACCATTTTATCTGCTATCTTATACTTAGAACGCAGAGCCAAAAACGCTTTGCCAATTTGATTTTGCGTAAAGTATTCCTTGCCAATATTCACAGCCCACTCGAACATCTTCTGCTTAGATTCAGATTCCTTATCCAAGGCAGCTTTCATTCTCTTCATTATTATTTCTAATAACTTAGGCACTGTAGTTAGGTAAGTCGGCTTGTATTCAATCAGGTTCTGAGCCACTGTTTCCACAGAATCTGCTATGCATATGGTCGTTCCACTTGTGAAGCCGGACATAAGCCCTGTGGTGAGCTCATAGGCGTGGCACCAAGGCAGATACGACAGCAGAACGTCCTTCTCGTTAAGTCCAGTGATCTTGATAGCATCTACAATATTCGAGATGATATTCATATGGCTAAGCATAACGCCTTTTGGGTCGCCAGTCGTACCACTTGTATATATGAGCGTGCAGAGGTCATTCGGCTCGATTCTATCAATTATGCCCTCCATGCACTTAGTTTTCTTATTTTTCTTCAGGAAGTCCTTGCCTTCTTTCATTATATAGGCTAAGCTATATACGGCTAAGTCATCAGACTTAAAGTCTTCATTCATCACCAAAATATGGCGAAGCGAAGGCACTCTATCCTTAAACTCCATCACCTTTGCGAGCTGGAATTGATTCGATACTATTATCGCAGTAGCCGAGCAATTATCGCAAATATACTCTATCTGATCTGAAGTACTTGATGGGAAAATAGGCACAGCCACTGCTCCAATCGACAGAACAGCCATATAGGACACGAACCACTCAATGCGATTATCAGCAAGTATCCCTACTCTATCTCCGCTGTGTATGCCTAATTTCAATAATCCCAAACCCAAATGATGAACCATCTCATTTGCGTGAGTGTAGTTCAGCTTGCGGGACTTACCATTTTCCTTATACTTAAATAGATCCTTACTCTTGAACTTATTCGTT
>JBHADY010000118.1:0-4094 GCA_041855325.1 Ignavibacteriota bacterium | reverse complement strand
ATACCTTTTTTCATATTTTACCTTATTTAGTGAAATCCATTTTTTCTATTTCAGCAACATCATTAATAGCAACGTAGTTTTGGAGTATTTTCAAAGCACCAGTTTTTTGCGAAGGCACGCCTTTGATAACTTTAATATACACCTTATCGTCGCCTTTTTTCTTTTTCATTTTGTCGCCGAAGGTTTGGGTTTTAGCCATAATTCTCTCTTTTCAAAGATAGTATATAAATTATAGGATTACAAAAATACGATTTATTCTTTAGAATAACAAATATTTAGCTATATTTTTTTACAATTTCTCTAATTTTCTTCATCATCGTCTTTGGAGAGTAGTTCATTTCGTAATAGTTGCAGAATATTACGTATGTTTGTGTGTTATCTTTATTAGTGCAAGCGAGTGTTCTATAACCGGGCATAGCGCCTTGGTGTCCCCAGAGCTCATCAAGAATATTTGATAGCCCCATTCCATAAACATCACCGAAAATATCTATAAAACCTTTGAATCTTTCTTCGTGTAGCTCTTTTGGTAGCATATCGCCTTTTACTATTTTTTCTACGAGCTTGCGGGTATCATTTACGTCTGAAATAAGCCCACCAGCGCTCCAAGTATGCGATGGATGCAGTTCTTCGCTTATCTCCAGCCCTTCAAAGTATCCGTGCAGGAAGTTAGTATTTGGCATTTCCTTCTCTTTGGGGAAGTAGGTATTCTTTAGGCTATATCTCAAGATAAAGTCTCTATATACTAAATCATCGAATTTCTCGCCAGTTACTTTTTCCACTATCATAGCCAGCAGAATGGTATTCGTACTGCTGTATAAGAACTTAGTTCCCGGTTTGAATAATACATCCGTAGTATTATGAACTAAATCCACGATTTTATTAGCTTCGATTGGTTTTGATGGATTTGGAATAACTATCATCAAATATTGATTTAGAAACATATAATCAATAATACCACTTGTCATATCAATCAGCATTCTCACGGAGATATCTGCGTATTTGGTATATTCGGGGAAGTATTTAGTTACTTTATCATCTAAACTGAGCTTGCCATTAGAAACCTGCTCGAGTGCGATGGTTGTGGAAACCATCTTCGTAATGCTGGCTAATTTGACGAGCGTGGCTGTATTCGCTGGTGTTTTTCTCTCTTTAGATAGATAGCCATAAGCCTTTGTGTATTCAAAATTAGCCTCTTTATCCCATACGCCTAAGATCATTCCGCTCATTTCCGGGAAAACTTTTATTAGGGAGTCGCAATACTCATCGATTTCCTTAGTAATTTTGGCGTATCTTCCTTCCGGAGTGTCTGGTTCATTGCTCGTAGGTGATGAACATGCTTGCAGTATTAATAAAAGCGCTATTAGCGAAAATATACTTTTTCCCATTGCTAATTCCATAAAGTGTAAAATATACTTACAAACTTATGAAATTTGCGGCTTATATCAAAGTCTATATTAATATTACCTGGGTATTACTTCTTCTTTACTATATCATCCACGGCTTGGAGTAGTTTATCCCCGCGGAACTTAATATCATAATTCGCAGCGAAATCGGATAGCTCTTCCCTATATTCTCTGCTTACATTTGCGGCTAAGTCTAAGGCGGAATTAATCTGCTCTTGAGTATCGGCAATTTGGGCATATTTTCCGGATATCTCCGGCAAAGCCCCGCCGGTTGATACTATGGGCACTGCACCGCAACGCATTGCTTCCAGCACAGCAAGCCCAAATGACTCTTCCTTTGACAATTGAAGATAAGCAAAAGCTTCTTGATAAAGTGGAATTAGCTCTTTATACAAGTCCAGTGGTCCAGGAATAATCTCTAAGTTTGGTAAATCCTTACCATCTTTTCTTGCAAGTCTTAGTATATCGCCTCTTAATCCTGCCAACTTAAAATTATAATGAGGATTCCTTTTTGCTGTTTGTATAAATAGATCAGTACCTTTTATCAAATACTCAACTGTTGATGAACTCTGAGAAACAGTAATAAAGAACTGTCTATTTTCCTCTTTCGGCAGATTAAACCTTTCGGACTTAATGCCATTATATAGCATCATTATTTTTTTATCTTTTGGCAAATCAATGAGCTTTTTCATTGAGTCCTCTGCCCAGTGCGACACCGGAAGGATTAAATCCGACAGCTTAAAGGAGTTGCTCGTGCAGAACCAACGGAATTTATTCGCCTTTGCACCATAATTAAGCTCTGGCAAATAGCCAACATCATAGCCTCCGGCAATAACTATGCTCTTCTTTCCGAGAATCTTCGCGAAGATCACTGGTGCCAAAGTGGCATAGTCCGAAAACCAAGAAATAACCACATCGCTGGAGAAGAGATGATATAGGGACTTAAAGGCACTTTTGAGTAAGTTAATAATACCCTTTACTCCGCTGCCTATGCTGGAGTTAATTAGCACGAGCTTATGCTTAGAGCTAAGAATATCAATATCATTTTTCGTAAATGAAGAGGTAAGGGGTCCAAGCAGTATTATCTTCATATAATAATGTATTACAATTATATTATAATAAACTACAATTGCTCAATGTCGAACACAAGTTCTATAATAGTTCCTACTCCAGAGGAGTTGAGCACGAACTCATTGCCGGCTACTTTCATCAGCTTCTGAGATAGGTATAAGCCCAAGCCCACGCCTTGTTGCTCTTGGCTGTGCCTGCCGAATTGCTTATACGGCTCTATCTCGCTCGCATTCTTGTATTCCATTCCACTGCCTCTATCAGAAATAGTAAGCTTATATGTATCATCTATTATTTCGGATCTAATAATTATAGGCGTGCCAGCTGGAGAGAACTTAGCAGCATTATCCAATAGCTCTACTATTATCTTCTGGAAGTAGAATGCAGAGAACTTAATAAGTGCAGTTTGAACATCTATCTTTAAATCACCTTCTCGCTTATACTTAGCCAGTACTCGAGAACCAATTTCATTAACAATAGCACTATCAATAACGATAATATCATTGATTATGCTCTTCAGAGTTTCGGTTTCTCCTTTTTCTAAAACAGAGAACAATTGCTGATTATCGTATAGGTTATACAGTTGTTCGCTGGCTTCTTTAATATACATCAGCTGGTTTTTAACGCCTTGCACATCAGAGAAATCATCTAATTCCATCAGATAATTAGCATTCGAGATTATAATATTCAGCGGAGTTTTAATTTCGTGCGGAAGGAAAGACTGTATGCTATTGCGCAGCTCGCTCAGCTGTGCATTGAACTTAGCTGTAATTTCCTCTTTCCTTTTTAGAGTTTTATCTATGGAAGCCAGCAAATCTTCGAAATCAAAAGGCTTAGTAAGATAGTCATCGGCACCGAAGTTCATACCCACACGAATATCCTTCTTATCGGATTTTGCAGTTAGGAAGATGAATGGTATTAGCTTAGTTTCAGGATTGGAACGCACCTCTTGCAGCACTTCATAGCCATTTTTGATTGGCATCATAATATCACAGAGGATAATATCAGGCATCTCGCTAAAGGCTTTTTCCACGCCCACTTGCCCGTTGGGCGCTGTATGGACTTCAAATCCACGGCTGCGTAAGGACTTAGCAAGAATCTCTAATATAGCTATCTCGTCCTCGATCACTAATATTTTTTGGGGCTGATTCATATCTTCGGGATAGCAACTGTCATCTTAGTGCCTATGTTTTCTAAACTATCAACTTCTATACTTCCACCGAGGAACTTCAGTACCGTATTAACAGTGTATAATCCCAAACCGCAACCTCTGTAATCGCCGGCGTTCCTGCCACGAATGAATATTTCGAAAATATTCGGCACATCGGCTTCTGGTATTCCTATTCCATTATCTTTAATTGTGAAAATGATAGCATCTTCGCTCTCTGTTACCGAAATACCTATGCGCAGCTTTTCAGCAGAGAACTTCACAGAGTTAGATATAATCGCCCTTAGCACATAGCTTAGTATTTCTTTTTCAGATATTATTATTTCATTTTCTAGCTCAATGCTTACGGAGAATATGGAGTAATTATTCATCAGCTTGCCATATTCGCCGACTATATCGTCAATCATATTCTTCACATTTATGTTATCGCGTTTGCGCACATCATCAATCAGGTT
>JBHADY010000117.1:0-4072 GCA_041855325.1 Ignavibacteriota bacterium | reverse complement strand
CTTTATTTTTTTTCCTTTTGCCAAGTTATAGTCTATAATATAAGTTTCTTATAGTACGCCGTGCCGTCTTCGCATATAATTTTCACGAAGTACACGCCTTTTATCATAGCTTGCGTATCTATTTTGTAGTTAGTAGCATTAATATCGCCACTGAATACACTTGTTCCGATTAAATTATACACGTTTATCTTTGCTATATGCTTAGCAGAGCTTATGCTTACATTGTCTTCATTCTTGATAATGTGAATAGGCGCTGTGCCTACTTCCTTCACTGAAGATAGATCCACATAAATGGAATCGCTCTTCGGAGAGTAACAGCCGATTTCGTTTATTCCCTTCACGGAGTAGTAACCGCTTTCTGTCGGTTCGTGTGTCTTTCCTGTCGCACCTTCGATAGCCTCACCGCCCAAGAACCACTGAATTCCCTTGTTCAGGTTTGTGTATAGTATATCATTTTCATAGAAAATAGAAGGCTTTGGGGGGATTGGGAGTATTCTAAGAGTCGCCGTGTCCGAGCTTACGCAGTTGCCTTTCGGAGAGGTGTAAGAGTATGTAATCAGGTAGCTACCAACGCCTGCGAATGGCACATTAAACACATTATTTTTTACGAAGTTGCCACAGCTATAAGTTCCGCCTTCGGGAGTGCCACCGGTCAGTTCAAGTTTTTGTCCGCTTACACATATTGGCTTAAACGGAGCGAGCTTCGCTTTCACGAAGTTATTAACACGCACAGCTTTTGTATATCTGCGTGTGCATCCAGTTGTTCTATTATGCACAATAACGCTAATGCTATCCACTCCGGCTTTGTCCCATCTTACGTTGATAGATGTAGTTTGTGTATTTCCCCAGAGTTTGCCATTTGGCGAGGTCCAGAAGTAATCGGTATTATCTAATTCCTTAACGCTGTAAATTTCATATTGATCTTTGCACACATCAGTGCGTCCGAATATCTCCAGTGGCGGAGGAGCTATAATAATTACCCTTAGAGTGTCGTTTCCGGCGCAGACATTTGGATTAGAGTTCTTCAGTATTACCATTCCTTCGCCTGATTTCTCTTGCCATTGCACTCTAATGGTATTATCATCTACCTTTGTGTCTATGGTTCCATTGACCACTTCCCAGCTTGGGTTATATTCTTTGTCATAAGCCTCGAAAGCATATAGCTCAAAAGAACCTACACATACTGTTTTCTTACCATCAATATATGGTTTTATTGTAGGTTTTACATTAACTTGCATCACCGTGGAATCGGTTTTTTTAGTGTTATGATTAAGCACTTTATATTTTACGTAATTAGACTTTGATGCTTTAGTCCATTTCACATCTATATAGCTATCAAAATTTTGGAGAATGATTCCACCTTCGACTTCCCACACTTTAGTACCGCCTACAGAAGTAGAATATCGAGTTACTTCATTAACGCAAATCGTTGTTTTTCCATTAATCTGAGCTAAGACATCATAGGCAAAGGCTATGATAAGTAATAAAATGATAATTGTTGTTCTATATTTCAATTTAATACAGATTATAGTTGCACAAAATACGCACGCAAATTAAGAAAAAAAAACAAAACGACAAAACCTGATAGCTGAAAGTGATAGCTTTCAGCTATCACTTTTTGAAGTAAGAAGTAAGAATTGTGGTAAGATAATCGCCCGAAGGCGATTTTCTTATAATCAAAGATTTTGAACTAGGATTAAATCCTAGTTCAAGACAAAAAAAGGCGACAATTGTCGCCTTATAAGTTTATAAGAAAATAGGCATAGCCTATTTTCCACCATCGTTTTTCATTTTTCATTTTTCACTTTTAACGTGATTTGCTAAGCATATCACTATAATTTCTAATGCTTGGAAAGCATTAGAAATTATAGCTCACCCCCACGCTTACGCCAACCTTAGACGATGTGGTATTTAATCCTAAATACTCGTATGATAATACTGAATATTCGGCGCCTATGCTGGCTGTGATGTTAAGTAATGTGTTGAACGAGCAGGAAAGAGATGCCCTGCCCACCGTGCCAGCACTGTTTAAGCCGAAGGAAACTAATGCGCTTGGAGTGAACTCACGATACTTAGTTAATAGGTCATACTTCGCACTTAAGGATACTGTGGTCGTTGGGACGCTCTCTAAGCTGAAAAGAGCCGTTTTCAGCGATTCGTCCGAATGATCATTTCCCTCGCCGTATGACTTAATGTTTGGCATAAATCTTTGCTTGCTGTACTTGTTGAAGGACTCATCGCGCACGTCCAAACCGAAACTAATCTTGTCGATTAAGTTGTAATAAAGCGAAATACCCAAATTTGTGTAGTTCGTGCTTACTTCTTCCTTCGCTTTGGAGAAGTAAATGTGATTCTTAATCTCTAAGTAAAACTTCTCTTTCGGAGCAGAATAGCTCTGCATATTGTATTTGGAATATTGTCTTAGTGAGTTGCTAGTGTAGTCTATGCTCAGGTTCAGCGGCACGCGACGGAACATATCTTGCGAATAATCAATATTATCAGAATACTCATAATGTCCGTATTCATCAGAAAACTCACTCATAGCTATATCCTGATTTGGCGGACACTGATTCTCTTCATCAGAGCTTACATAATCATACTGCATATGACGAATCTTGGCATCTTGATACTCATCATAAGCATATTCACTATATGGAATATTAGTATTATCAATATAATCATTGCTCTGAGCATCCTCATCTTCGTATAAGTCTTGCGAGTATGAAAATGGCATTGCCACAGAAGCTATACTTACGCTTTCGCCTGTTTTTGAGTATCCTACTTGTCTTGATTGCTTAGTAGTTTCCGGGCTTATTGTTGCTTTCGCATATTCCGCTTCTTGTTTTTTATTAGTAGTAATGATATTGCCATTAGCTGTATTGGCTTTTTCAGCATTCAGGCTAAATTCCTTATTATCTAAGATCTTATCAGAATTATGCTTCTTAGCTTGGTATTTATTAGCAGAATTAAAGATTTCGCTATTATCGAACTTATTAACAGAAAGGAACAATAGCACCGAAGCAGCTGCCGCAGCTATGTATTTAAGCGCCGGCTTATGCAGGAAGAATGGGAAAGCACGCTTTTTCTTCTCTGGAGTTTCGCGAATGCCAAGCTTGGCAAAGAGATTTGCGGTCAGCTCTGCGTGCGGCTCGAAGTAAGCTTTGTTTTTATCAATCGCGGAGAAGATTCTTTTCAGCTTTTTGTATTCAGCCAAAAGTTCATCATCCTGCGATAGCTGATAAAACACAGCTTTTTCCTCATCTTCCGAGAGGTTTCCATCAAGGAAATCCGGTAATAAATCTTTGTAGTCTGTCATATTATTTTATGTCTATATAGTCATTAATATGCGGTGCTATCATATCGCGCACCATTTTAGTTGCTCTGCTAACTCTTTGTTTAGCAGTATTTAGGTTAATGTCTAATAACTCAGCTATTTCGTTTAAACTTAGGTCTTGGTATCGCTTTAGGATAAATGCTTCTTTGTATTTTTCATCGAGGCAATTTACAGCAGCTTGGATTATATCGCCCAATTCGCTGGATTCCACTTCAGCAGTGGCAGAGGTGCTATCGGCAATTTCTTCTAGCATTTCCGGCTCCGAGAAGTCGACAATGCGGCTATTTTTTATCTTCTTGGATCGGAAGTGATCAATAATCAAATTCTTTGCTATACTTAGCAGGAAAGGCACTACGCATTCGAGCTTTTTCCCGCCACTTACGCTATTATAGAAGCGTATCCAGGTTTGCTGGAATATCTCTTCGGCTTCGTCTTTGTTATTAAGTTTGAACATACAGAAAGAGTTAAGTCTAGCAGAATGGCGTCTGTATAACTCACGGAATGCTCTATCCGAAGCGGGTTTCGGTTCGGTGAGCATATCCATCAATTCAATTTCTGTATATGTACTTAGTTTTTCCAAAAAGTATATCCCATCTTTCTTCAATTAATAATACTATGTGAAAATATAAAAGTGACAAGCTAAAGCATTTTTTTGAAAAAAAAATGTATTTTTCTGTAACTATAATATATTATTTTTCGTCTATACGTTCGAAGCGAAACGCTCAAAAAACAATAAAT
>JBHADY010000116.1:0-5754 GCA_041855325.1 Ignavibacteriota bacterium | reverse complement strand
TTGGGATAATCAAAAATTCCTAACAAACGCAGCTATATCTTATGCTTACATAGATATGAGAAGCGAAGACAAAGGTAATTACATCTCCGCTTACGTTCTGGATAACCTAAAGCATAAGTTCGTGGCGACTGCATCATTTGCGCTTCCTTTGGGTATTAACCTGCACTTAAATGGTGTATTCGAAGATAGAAACGGACACTACATCAAGTATGAAAATAAAGTGGCTGGCGAGCTAACCAAGTACGAACCGCACTTCCTGCTGAACACAAAGCTAACTAAGGACATCTGGAACTTCACCCTCACACTTGATGCTTTCAACATTTTAGATAAGCAATATGTGGATATAGGGAACTTAATCCAGCCGGGCAGGGAAATTCGTTTCACCCTCGGCTATAGATTCAGATAGTTAGTTATTTAATTGATAATCTGATAATCATCATAAATTACGACCATTCCGTAATACTACATAGATAAACAATAGGGCGAAGAGGATAACTCTTCGCCCTTGTTACTTTAATCAAATATTTATTAAGATTAACTATTATGAATATTTTTCTACCCAAATCTTAGAAAGCTCGATTAAAGTTTTCACTGTTAATTCCATTGCATCAACTGATACCCATTCAGTTTTTGCGTGGAAGTTCTGAGCGCCACCGTAAATGTTAGGGCAAGGCAAGCCCATTTCAGTTAGGCGAGAGCCGTCAGTACCGCCGCGTACTGGTTCCCAGTATGGGTTAGCGCCAGCGCGCTGAGCCGCTTCGAACATATTATCAGTTACTTCTTCTTGACCTTCCAAGTAGTCAGCCATATTTCTATACTGGTTAACTATTTCGAGTTCAATTTTAGCTTTAGGGTACATTTCTTGTGCTTTTGCTACTATCTTTTCGAGGATTTCTCTCTGCACGTCTAAGCCCTTAGTATTGTGGTCGCGAAGGATAAGTCTAAGCACTGATTTACCAATATTACCTTCTATTGTATGTGGGTGAATAAATGGTTCTCTCTTTTCAGTTCTTTCTGGGGACATATCGCGTGGGAGCATACCAACGATATCAGAGATAATGCGCACTGCATTAATCATAATATCTTTAGCAGAACCTGGGTGGATGTCGCGTCCGTAAGCAGTGATAGTCGCGCCGTCAGCGGAGAATGTTTCTTTATTTAATTCACCTGGGAATTCGCCATCGATAGTATAAGCGTATTTAGCGCCGAACTTCTTGAGGTCGAAGCAGATAGTACCAAGTCCGATTTCTTCATCAGGAGTGAAGCCTATGCGTATATCGCCGTGTAGAACTTCTGGGTTAGCCATAAGGTATTGAGTAAGTGCCATAATAGCAGCAACGCCTGCTTTATCATCAGCACCGAGTAGTGTAGTTCCGTCAGTAGTAACGAGAGTATGACCTTTGCAAAGGGCGAGTTTTGGGTTTTCGTCTTCGCGGATAACGATTGAAGTATCAGCAGGGAGGACGATATCGCCACCTTGGTAATTTTCAATAACTTGTGGTTTCACGTTTGCGCCAGTTACGTCTGGAGAAGTATCAAGGTGTGCGAGCAGACCGATTACAGGTACTTTTCCGTGGGCTGGGTGCGAGCTTGGTATGTTTGAAGGAATAGTAGCGAAGAGGTAGCAATGTTCATCTACTTCTACGTCTTTAATTCCGAGTTCTTTCAGTTCTTTTTCGAGTAATCTTGCCAAGTCGAATTGTTTCATAGTGCTTGGCGTAGTTGATTGTCCGGGTTGAGATTGTGTGTCAATTTTTACGTAGCGTAAAAACTTATCTAATACTTTTTCTTGCATAATTCTTTTGTTTTTAAGTTATTTATGGATTTAGTTTAGTACTATTATAACTGTGGACGCACACAGCAATGAAATGTTTTATAATTTTCCTATTTTTTTGCTGTTTCTACTTGTTTTTTATTATTCTTTTTATTATGCTCGTAGTTATCAAAAAGTACAAATTATATTATGTATTTTTTATCAAAATGTATTTTTATTTTTTTCGAGGTAATTTATGAAAAAAATATTATTTATACTATTGCTAATCATCTCATTCCTCCCTGCGAAATCAGATGATATGAAGGTTATCAAGCCTAAGGCATATCCCGAAGATTTTAAATTTATGCCTCTTGACTTCCCTATGATGATAGATGATACTACTTTTTGTGCTTTTGGGCAATCAAAAAAGTTTGTAGATAATCCTAAGTTTGTTATGCCTTTTTTTAATTATATAGCCTTGTTTGATAATAACTTCAATATCATTAAAATCAACAAACACAAACGAAAGCATACGGGACTTCCATTATATCCATACAATAGAACAGCTTCAATGTATAGAAACGGAGATGGATATAAATTTCGTGGCTTGGCTTATGTGGGTTTTGCTGGAATGACTTATCATATATGTAAGGAAGATTACAACTCCGAACTTGATTCTACCTATGCAGATCACACCGGTCCTATCCTGAAGAAAACATACACTACAGCAAGACTATTTCACAGCCCAAACGAGTTCTATTTTTACGGTGGTTACAATGATGGACATCCTAATTATAAGGGCGGGGCAAATAGGTGTTATATTGCTAAAATAGATTCAAACGGAAAAGAAGTTTTTCACAAGTACTTCACTCCGGACTTCTCTGAATATAAAGAACCTTGTACTTTCAAAACTACTGATTTAAACGCTCAGCTTCAAATCGACAATGAAGGAAATATCTACGCTATAGAAAAACTATTTACTAAAATTAAAAAGCCAGATATTATATACTATGTAGTGGTTAGACCGCATGGAATAAAGTTTGATAAAAACGGAGATTCTCTTATCTATAAGCCATTGGATACATTGAAGTATACCAGCGATCAAGAAGAGGGTAACTTCCTAGCCTCGTATAGTATGGACGGTAAAAAACTATTATTAGACAAAGACAGGAATAGAATCTATGCTTATTCTCAGGTTAACAGAACTACTTTTGACCTCCATTACTTCGATACAAATTGGGATTTAGTTTGGAGGAAGTGAATTAAATTAGACTCCATATATAAAGGTGATCTTTACTATATAGATTTTGCGGATTCTCGCTCGATGCTGATAGCGAATAATGGTAATTTATTAGTAAGTGTAAGAGGCAGAACAAAAGCTCCTGTCGACGAGCCTACGGATATCGAAAATGACAGAGGTTTTATTTTTAGGATAGACCCCAATGGTGATGTACTTTGGTTCAAGGGACTAAAGCTAAATGACAATGACTCTCTGAATACTTTCTCTGGTCCTATGTTTAAAAATTCCAAAGGTGAGTATTTTGCTATGTATATGACTTACAGCTTTAATGCTTCTGTTGGTGGCTTCGTGACGCAGCAAAGCATAATAGTAAAGTTCACTGATAACTTCAGCAGTGTGGAAGAACCACAGATACTCTCTCAGAATATGCAAATAGCTCCTATGCCAGTCTCTAATTTCTTCAATGTAAAATTTACATTAGATAAGCCAGGCACAGCAACTATTAAGCTATATAACCAAGCCGGGGAAATCGTACTAACAGCAGAGCACAATGCACTTTCCGATGGAGAGCAAAATGCGCAAATAAACGCAGCAAACCTGCCAGCTGGCGGATACATCTGCCACATTAAATCGGGAAATCAGGTGATTACGCAGCAATTTATTAAGCAATAGTGAAAGCATTCGCTTTCATCTATTGCGTTAAAAATGAAAAATGAATAATGAAAAACGATAGAGGAAAATCGCCCGCTGGGCGATTTTCTTATTTTTATCAGATGGTCTGAACTAGGATTCAATGATTTAAAAGATTGGAAGGATTTGCGGCTGCGCCGTAAGTGGAGTATTTGATATAAAATCTTGTTAATCATTAAATCCTTTAATCATTGTTCAAGAAAACATGAAAATATATGATTAAATTAGAAAATTGCTTCGCAATTTTCAACCGGAATTCTTAACTCTTACTTCTTAATTCTTAATTCAAAAGCGTGATATGCTTCGCATATCACGCTTTTGAATTGATAAAATTAACAAAATTTCAAAAAAATAAAATTTAGTAAACTAAAAATGAAGATCTTCGTATACCTTAACAATGGTTCTTAATTTAAAAAATGATGAAATTATATGTACTTAGGTATAGACGTAGGTGGAACAAACCTAAAATCTGGAATTACTGACGAAAAAGGGAAGTTGCTCTATCAATACACTACCCAAACTCAAGCCGGAAAAGGCAAAATTGCCGTGCTTCGCAATATTCACGGCCTGATAGCAAAAGCTGTTGCTAAATTCCCAAGAGTGAAATCAATAGGAATTGGTATCGGTGGCGTCGTGGATAATGATGGCATTATTAAAATCGTCCCTACTATGCCCGATTGGGAATATATTGACTTAGCAAAACTCCTAAGCAAATATGTAGACTTGCCTATTTTCGTTGAAAATGATGCTCGCATCGCTGCTCTGGCAGAGATGATGGTGGGCTCTTGCCGCAAGGAATACGACTTCCTCTATCTAAATATGGGAACTGGTATATCTGGCGCGATTGTTTATGATAGACAAATAATTAAAGGTGTTCACGGCGGAGCTGGCGATATTGGTCACCTATTCGTGGATATGAATAAGGCAGTTACGAAAAGAGCAATCCCATACCAAACTGGTAACTTAGAGTATTACGTAGGAAAAAATAATATATCTGATTATGCTGAGAAGTATATAAAGAAAAATCCGGATACTATCCTGCATAAATACGAAAATTTAGACCCATACTTCATCTCGGAAGCAGTAACTAAGGGCGATAAAGTAGCCGCAGAGATATTCACAGAAGTTGGTCGCATCCTGGGTGTTGGTATTGCTTCGGCACTGAACTTATTAGACTTAAACTTAGTGGTATTTGGTGGCGGATTGGCGCAGTCGCATCAGTCGCTATTTAACTCTGCTTACGAAACCGCTAAAGTACGCTGTCTGCCGTCTATTGCAGAGAACTTAGAATTTAGAATATCAAATAAGGCTAAGGAATCTGGAATAATAGGAGCAGCATTATTCGGAAAGATGATGTACGAAAGTACTCAGCAATAGCACGCTAAAGTGCAAATATATGTAAGAAAGCAAGAAGAGGGCGAAAGCCCTTTTTTTGTACCTAATTGCGTCTTATGAATGGGGAAATTAATATTGTAGAAATTACTCAGCTGGGGTGCGCTTCCGGCTGATGAATTCAGCTTTCTTTTGGCTGATTATCTTTTTAATTTCTTGGTAAGTGCTTGCGTCGTAGAATACTTGGTCTTTCCAATGCACGTCGCGCTTAAATAGGAGGAAAGGTGCCACCACTTCTATTAGCATAAGGAAGAAGGTCGATGGTAGCACATAAGGGAATAAGTCCTTGCGTTTCAGGCGTATCATCGATGGAATCATCACGAACCAGTCAGAGACCACGCGCACCGCCACAGTAAGCAAAGTTAGGTAATAATCCCCAGTGAATAGCGGAATTATCAAAGCTGCCCAGAACGCCACCGCACACAGCATAAATACAAAAGCCTTAAAGCCGAGGGACTTCCCGCCTAAGATCCATCTGTGGTGTTGGTTCAGGTATTCCTTTACCGTTCTGTTCGGATAAGTAGTAATGCTTGATTCATAATTAGATAGGAAGCGAATCTTATATTTGTGATTATGCATAAACTGCAGCATAGCTAAATCTTCGGTAACAGAGAACTTAAGCGCTTCGTATCCACCTATCTTCTCGAACTTCTCCTTAGAAAGCGAAATATTATTCCCG
>JBHADY010000115.1:0-3425 GCA_041855325.1 Ignavibacteriota bacterium | reverse complement strand
AAGCCTTATGGCTTTCAAATTAATGTAATTTTTGTATTTTTGCAGTTATTTTGTATTTGATAAAAGACAAAGATGAAAGTACCTTTATTAGACCTAAAGTTACAATATAATGAACTGCAAAGCGAACTCGAAGAAGCTATCCTGAAAGTGGCGCAGTCCCAAATGCTCATACTCGGAGATGAAGTAGCTAAGCTCGAAAAATCTGTGGCTGAGTACCTGGGATGTAAGTATGCTGTCGGAGTGTCCAGCGGAACAGATGCCCTGCTTATGGCACTTATGGCATTAGACCTACAGCCCGGAGACGAGGTAATTCTGCCGGATTACTCTTTCTTCGCTACGGCGGGAGCTGTGGTGCGAGCTGGCGGAAAACCCGTGTTTGTTGATTGCGACCCAGTAACATTTAATATTATACCCGAAAAAATAGAAGAAGCTATCACTGCGAACACCAGAGCGATTATCCCAGTGCATCTGTATGGTCAGGCGGCTGATATGCAGGCGATTATGGCAATCGCTGAGGAGAATTTTATCCCAGTTATCGAAGATGCGGCGCAGTCCATTGGCGCTACTTATAACAATGGGCAGGCTGTGGGCACTTTCGGAATGTGTGGCTGTTTCTCCTTCTACCCTACTAAAAACCTCGGAGCCTTCGGCGATGGCGGTATGATCACTACAAATGATGAAACTATGTATAAGAAGTTCATTCAGATGAGAAATCACGGAATGGAGCCTAAGTATCATCATAAATTCATAGGCGGGAACTTCCGCTTGGACGCAATTCAAGCGGCTGTGCTGAACGTGAAACTACCACATTTAGAAAGCTGGAATAAACAAAGACAAATTAATGCTGATATTTACACAAATAGCTTTATTGGCAAAGGCTTAGCACACGGTACTGGTATCACCAAATTCGATAATGTTAATAAAGTTCTCCTGCCGAAAGCCGTGTATAAATATGATAGTAATAAGAACTATCACACGTATAATCAATACATTATTAGAGTGGAAAAACGCGACGAATTGCGATCTTACCTCTTGCAAAACGGAATAGGCAGCGAGATATACTATCCTGTGCCATTCCACGAACAAGAATGCTTCTCTTATCTCAATGCGAATGAAGTAAACTTCCCGAACTCAATTTTCGCAGCCAAGCACTCGCTCGCTCTGCCTATTTTCCCAGAGCTAAAGGTTGAGCAAATCCTATATGTGGTTGATACCATAGCAAATTTTATGAATAAGTAATACTATAACATAATAAATAACAATAGATAAAGATAATAATTAGTAATTAAAGATAGAGATATGTTTCCAAGTTTAAACGAACAAATGGATATAATTCGCGAAGGGGTTATCGACCTGCTTCCCGAAAAAGAATTAGAAGAAAAAATCGTAAAGTCCATAAAAGAAAATAAGCCAATGAGAGTAAAACTCGGTGCCGACCCAAGCCGTCCGGACTTGCATATTGGGCACGGAGTGGTTCTCCATAAGATGAGACAATTCCAAGATTTAGGTCATACGGCTGTGCTTATCGTTGGGGATTTCACTGCTATGATTGGCGACCCCTCTGGTAAATCGAAGACACGCCCAGCTCTCTCCATTGAAGAGACTCAGGAGAATGGTAAATCTTACCTCGAGCAGGCTTCTATTATGCTTGATAAAAGTAAGTTAGAAGTTAGGTTCAATAACGATTGGCTCGGCAAAATGAGCTTTATGGAGGTGATTAAGCTCGCTTCTAACTACACTGTGGCTCAGCTTATCGAACGCGACGACTTCAGCAAGCGCTTCCATAATAAAACGCCAATCACTCTGCACGAGTTCCTATATCCACTTGCTCAGGCTTATGATTCTTATGCAATTGCATCTGATATTGAGCTTGGCGGTAGCGACCAAAAGTTCAACCTACTCGTTGGTCGCGAAATCCAAAAAGCTTATGGTATGGAGCCTCAGTGCATACTCACTATGCCTATACTCGAAGGTACTGACGGCGTAGAAAAAATGAGTAAATCGCCGAATAACTACATTGCATTCACAGATGTTCCTCGCGAAATCTTCGGCAAAGTGATGTCTATTCCGGATAATTTAATCACACGCTACTATCAATATGGTGCTTTCGCTAAGCCAGATGAAGTGAAAGCTATGGAAAAAGGACTTGCTGATGGCACTTATCACCCACGTGATGCAAAGGTGAAAACTGCTATGGATATAGTATCCATATACCACAACCAAGAAGCTGCACAAGCTGCTTTCGAGGAATTTGAACGTATGTTCGTGAAAAAGGATATTCCAGACGAAGTGGAAACCTTCACCCTCCCAGAAAAAGAGATGACAATTACTGATGCAGTCGTGCTCGCGGGAATGGTCAGCTCTAAGAAGGAAGCAAAGAAGATGATCGACCAAGGCGGTATCTACCTTGATAATGAAAGAGTTACTGATATCACTGCTAAGGTTGACTTCTCTGAACAACACTTAGTAAAAGTAGGAAAACGCAAATTCTTATATATGATACATAAGTAAGATGCTTTAAAACAAAAGAAAAGGGAGGCGATATTGCCTCCCTTTATTGTATGTATTAAAGTTTATATTTAGTCTTATACATTAATGTCTTACACATTAATGTCTTACACATTGAATTTTGACCAATCAACATCTTTCATACTGCCAGTTTTTTCGAATTGCTGGTGCATTCCGAAAGCACAAGAAAGTGTGTGAGGAGTATGAGAAGAACCACCAAGTTTTAAGTAGTCGCGTAATTGTTCTTTATAGTCTGGGTGAACACAGTTATCAATGATGATTTGCGCTCTTTCTCTTGGTGCTTTTCCGCGTAAGTCTGCGATACCTTGTTCTGTGATAATAATACTTACAGAGTGTTCACTGTGGTCTAAGTGAGAAACCATAGGAACGATAGCACTGATAGCGCCGCCTTTAGCAGTAGAAGGACAAGTGAAGATAGATAAGTAAGCATTACGAGCGAAGTCGCCAGAGCCACCGATACCGTTCATCATCTTCTTGCCGAGCACGTGAGTAGAGTTTACGTTACCGAAGATATCAGCTTCGAGTGCAGTATTCATCGCGATGATACCAATTCTTCTTGCTACTTCTGGGTGATTAGAGATTTCCTGCGGGCGAAGCACTAATCTTGGGTGGAAGAAGTCCATATTCGTATACATATCGTCCATAGCTTCTGGAGAAAGAGTTAGCGAGCAACCACTTGCAAATTTACATTTTCCTGACTTCATAAGTCCGAGTACTGAGTCTTGGATAACTTCAGTGTACATTTCGAAAGCAGGAATTTCTTTAGCATTGTCCAAAGCGCCGAGCACAGCATTTGCTACGTTGCCCACGCCAGATTGCAGTGGTAAGAACTCTTTAGGGATTCTTCCTACTCTTAGTTCATTTACTAAGAAGTCAGCCACGTTTTGACCAATCTT
>JBHADY010000114.1:0-9322 GCA_041855325.1 Ignavibacteriota bacterium | reverse complement strand
GGATTTCGTCGGCATAATAATCCTCCGTTATTTCCTGTCCTTCTTTGAATCCAGCATCATAAGCCTCTTGTATTTTTGTCTTTGCTTCCGAGAGGAGTATAGTTTCCTTCGGCAGCTTAGCAAGGCTTATGCGGGTTTTCCTATTCTGGTCTGTGAAGTGCGCTTCGCGATAGAAAGTCTGCTGAATAGGAATATCTAAAGTATCAAAAAGCTCTTTTTCTTTTTCGATGTTGCGAAGCGTAGCTATTTCCTCGTCGAAGATAAGTGGTTCGAACTTATCCTCTGGCTCGACAGTCAGTGGCAGGTACTCGAAATAATCCTCAGCGGCGAAGTCCTTCGCACTGATTATCTCTACCCTATCTAACTTCTGTGGGAATGTCAGCTTTACGCTTCTCATCTTTGCTTATACTTATTACTTATACAAATCCTATACGAATACGTCTTCTTTTCCACGTCCGCCGATAGCGATTTCCTCTTGTTCTTCGAGCATTTTCACTATATCAACTATGCGACCCTGGGCGCCTTCCACTTCTTTGAGCTTCACAGGTCCCATAAACTCTAATTCTTCGCGCACAACGGCTGCAGCACGCTCGGACATATTCTTAAAGAACTTAGCCTTAAGTTTTTCATCAGATACCTTAAGCGCAAGAGCGAGGTCACGTTTATCAACATCGCGAAGTATTCTCTGCACGCCTTTATCATCGATTTGTGCAATATCTTCGAATAAGAACATCAAGCGTTTGATTTCCAGAGCCAAGCCTGCATCTTTTTCTTCGAATTGCTCAATAAGCTGCTTAGCCATATTGTTATTAGTTTTGTTCAATATGCTTGCAACGAGTGGCGCACCGCCAGTAGAAGAGAGATTCTGCGACAGAGATGTTTCTGCCATTTTATCCACTATATTTTCCACCTGAGTAACCATAGCAGGGGAAACCTTACCAATGGTTGCGATTCTGAAGAGAGTATCGGTGCGGAGGGCGTCATTAAATTCCGCCAGCACGTCAGAGGATTGATCCGGTGGTAGGTGAGATAAAATTAGGGCAATGATTTGTGGGTGTTCTTTCGATAGGAAAGAGGCTAATTGCTGCGGGTCAGCTTTCTTCAGAGCGCTGAAGCCACGCACAGTGGTTAGGATACGTATTTTCTCTACAAGTTCCTTTGCTTTATCTAATCCATAAGTACGCTCCAGCAGGACTTGTGCATAATCCAGCCCACCCTCTACCATAAAGTTTTGGGCAGTCATCAGTTGATAAAACTCCTCTACTACTTCATCGACAATATTAGGAGTAATATCCTTCATATTCGTGATTTCCACTGCTATAGATTCCACTTCCTTTATATCAAGTTCCTGGAATACCTTTGCAGCCACGTCAACATCTAAAGACATAAGCAAAACAGCGGCTTTTTGCTTACCCGATAGATTTTCCAATGTTAGTGGTTTATCCTTTGCCATAATTAACTATCTCTCTATTTTAATTCTATCTCTCTTTTTTAATTATCTTTATTCATAATAGCTAAGGCTATTAATTATGAATGTATCTTGTCTATTCATTACGTATCTTGCTGGAGCAGTATTCTTACTAAGCGAACGGCATCGGTTGGGTCTTCGTTCAGGTAGTTGCTCACTCTGGACTTAAGCTCCATTTTCAGCAGGCTTTCCTCGGATAGTGTTTCCGGGATTTGCGCCATTCCTGTGCCGTCGCCTTCTAATTCGAGTTCAGCATCGCGTTCTGCTTCTTCATCTATACCGAAGGCTACTCTGTCGCCTTCCAAGAGCAGTTGTTCGGGCAATTCCGCCGGCAGAAGAAGTAACTCATCTTCGTCAAATTCCAGTTCCTCGAGGTCAGTATCTGATAGAGTATCGTTCTGCACTTCCTCTTCCTCGAAGGAAACTTTTTGCGGAAGCTGCATAGCTATACGCATTCTGTCTCGCATAAGTTTTGAGTAAAGCAGTCTAAATATCAAGAAAATGGTAAATAGCACCACGCCAATTAATCCAAATATCTTAATATTATCGCTCTGCTGATACCAAGGAATTTCTTCTTTTGCTTCCGGCACTAAACTTTCGTTTAGTGACTCAAATGGCACGTTTTCCAAGTACACTTGGTCATTGCGGGTTACGTCGTATCCCACGGCATTTTTGACTATATCCGTAAGTTTATCGATTTCCTCCTGTGTGCGCGGAATGTATTCTGCTTTCGGCACGCCATTAACGGTGGTAACCTTTTGCGTACCATTAATAAGAACAGCAACCGATAGTCTTTTTATATTCCCAACGCCTTCGATAACGCGGGACACAGTTTTAGATATCTCATAATTTGCTATCTGGTTGCTTGTTCCTTTACTCATATTTACGGCAGGATAGCTCAGCGAATCAGATGATTTACTGCTATCTACTATGCTTTGCTCGCTGCGAACTACTTGGCTTTCGGGATCGAAGTCAGTAATAGTTCTATCCACCTGAGTGAAGTCCAATTCAGCTGAAACGCGAACCTCTGAATTGCCATATCCCAGCACACCATCTAATAGAGACTGCACTTTATTAGTGATATTCTGCTCTACTTCCACCTGCTGAGCAAACTGCTGAGAAGTAAGCCCCGTAACGCTATTGCCATCAAGTGGGGGAGCGGAAAGTATCTTTCCTCTGAAATCCACCACAGTAACGCCAGAAGTAGCCATTCCTTCCACGCTGCTTGCCACTAAGTTCTGAATACCAGATATGCTTACGTTATCTATCACTTTTCCATTTTTGAAGTGAAGAATAACGGAAGCGCTTGGTTCTTTCTGGTCTTTAGCAAAGAGGGTTTTCTCTGGGATTACTATATGCACGCGTGCTTTTTGCACTTCGTTTAGCGAGCCGATAGTGCGGGCGAGTTCTCCTTCGAGTGCTCTTCTATAGTTCAGCTTCTGAACAAATTCGCTCATACCGAGGTTAGTTTTATCGAATATCTCGTATCCGATGCCACCATTTGCTGGCAAGCCCTCTTTCGCGAGTTCCAGTCTTTGTTCATACACTTGAGAAGAGTCGACGAGTATAGTTCTTCCGCCGTCTTTCAGTTTATAGGGGATATTCTTTTCCTTCAGGTTTTCAACAATCTTAGCACCTTCACTTGGCTCTATATCAGAGAAAAGCACGGAGTAGTTTGTTTCTTCTCCGGTATTAGCGAGCAGGAGGATAACCCCAGCAATAGCTACAGCCACTACTGAGAATAGGCTTATCTTCTGCCACATAGCTAATTTAGAGAAGAAATCCTTTGATTGCTGTACGATATTATTTTCTGCTTTAGCCATTTTATCTGCTTTCGCTATTTCCTTTGCCGTTTAATTAATTATTATCCTTTTGCGATGGCATCGCATTATGACTTTTGCTTTAGCTTTAGACTTGCATTCTGAGAGTTTCTCTATACACGTCCAAGAACTTGTTTCTTACCTCCATTAAGAGAGTAAACGTTGTTTTCGCTTTTTCCGCAGAAATCATTACATCGTGCAAGTCCACTGGCTCTCCTTTGATTAGGGCTTCGGTCATTGCATCGGCTTCTTTTTTCTGCATATCAACGTCATTAACGAAGGACTTCAGGGTTTCGACGAAAGTCGTATCCTTCGCTTTGCTTGTTGTGTCGTTCTCTTCGCTCTCTAAAGGCTTCATTGTCAGCACGCTATTATTCATTGGCGCTTGCTGAACGAGAGAAGAGTATAATCTCGAGGGGTCAATTTCACTTACTATCATAATGGAGTATCCTACTTATTTAAAAATTTCTATTTTGTATGTTGCTTCCTGCTGCAAACTATTATTTAGTAATCAATCGACTTTTCGTGCTTACGGTTCTTCCTTAAACCGTGAAGTCCACCAATTTGCCCTTATTGAAGCTCTGAGATGATATTTTTCCCTTTCTATTGAATATCTCGTGGCGTTCGATTTGGGCTGAATTCTGAGGGAACAGCTTCATAAAGTAATTCCGTTCACTTTTCGATACTATTTCCCTTGCAGCTCCGGCGGACGTGCTTGATGATTTTGTTCCTATCATATCCGCGGCCGAATTAGTCTTCTTTTCACTGCTATTAATTGCTACTGTTCTCTTCAGGGTATTTGCGAGCTCAGCGCTTCTGCACGATTTAATTGCAGCTACATTCATACTTTATTAATTAATTATCGTTAAACAAATTACAGTAAAGTGTTAAATATCGAAAGCATCTCGAGCGATGTTCTTGGCACTTTCGATTACGTTAGTTCCGGCTTCATAGCCTCTCTGAGCTGAAATCATTTCCACCATTTCAGTTACTATATTCACATTTGGATAGTGAACATATCCATTTTCGTCTGCATCTGGGTGCGAAGGATCGTGTACCAGCCTTGCGGGAGAGTCATCGCGGGCGATTTTCGCTTTAATCACATTATAATCGCCGGGATAATCACCCAAATGCACATTCTTTGCGTGTGCTTTATCTGTGTTACTCACCTTTAGCTGAGCATCCATCGCTTGACCAAACGGGCTGTTCGGAATGCCTCGCACCACCACTACTTCCCTCTGGTAAGGCTTGCCATATTGGTCTCTCGTGGTATTGGCGTTAGCGATATTCTTCGCCACAGCGCTAAGTCTCATTCTCTGAACGCTTAGCCCCTGTCCCGTAATATTAAATGATGAAAAGATATTCTCTGCCATTATTTCCTCGCGAAATTGTATTTACTTAAAGACTTATATTATTTATTTACAGTTTATTGCTTATATCCAGTAATTGCGGACATCATACCGCTAAAGTATCTCTGTGTCATTCGGGAGGCGAAGCGGAAGCGGATTTGGTTCTGCGCCAGCTCGCTCATCTCCTTATCTATATTCACATGAGCTTCCCCAGAGAAGAAGACTTCCGGACGCGGTATCATCTGATTATCCTTATCCACTTGGGCAATTCCATCTTCATTTATGCCAATCCTAATGTGTCCATTTTCATTAACCAAGTTAGGCTTAGCGATATCTGCTCTATGGAAATACTCCTCGAAGCGCACTTCCTCTGGTCTATAATGCGGGCTATTAACGTTCGCGATGTTCTTCGCGATAGTTTGTTGTCGCAGTGCATAAGCATCCATAGCCTTGTTCATCAAAGGCAGCTTTTCTTTAAATAGGAAGTTATTATATATCATCTGCAGCTCCGCAATTATATTTGATTAATTTAACTGTTTTAATAAATCAAGTCTTTTTGTTAAATTTTTATGTGTTTTTAGCCGATACATCAGCAAGCAAACACATTGAGATTAACCTATTTCAAAGTCTGTGCCATTTTTATAATAAAGCATAGGAGACCTGTTAATCGTCCTTTCTCCTAATAATTAAGATCACATCGCATTATTAAGTAGATAATGCTATTCTTCTTCTTATACTAAATGTAGAATATTATTATCTCCTCTGCATAATATTGGCCACTGGCTATTATTAAACTTTTTTATTTTTTTAAACTAATAATAACATTCATACGTATGTAAACTTTCAGAATACAATTCATAATGGTTCATAGCTATTATGAAATGAACGTTATTTATTAATATTGTGATTATAATGATAAAGAATTTAATGCACATAAGTCGGTATTCTTTGCTTGTTCTGTTGCTTTTAGTTTCAGAGCTATCTGGTCAGTACTATTATACTCCATTCGACTTCACTAATCGTCCTTTGGGCTACTTAAGTGATGCAAGTGCTGTTGCGTGGAATCCCGCTCTTTTGGGTATTCGCGGTACTGCAGACCTCGTAATAGGTGCGCCACTAACTAAGGACTTCGGATTTAAAGATGACCAATTCAGCGTCTTTGCCAAAAGCAATGCCTTCGGCGTGGGCTTTATTATGGATAAACATCCTCTTAATAAAGACACAAACGTATTCACGAAATCCATAATCGCTGGCTTAGGCTATCCTATTCGTCAGCATTCATTGTGGTGGGGCGCTTCGCTTATGTATCGCGGCACTTTCGATGGTGATTACGGAGTTAAATCCTTCCGCTATAAAACATCACTTATCTACTCTCCTTTTGCTGCGCTAATCACATCGATGGGCGTGAGCAATATGTTCGATGAGTTCAACTTCAATAACTGGTACTTCTCGGGTTCTTACTCACCGCTGGAGTGGCTATCGCTACACGTGAATTTCGTTTATTCCCCACAGGGACGCTTCCAAGATAATAGCAAATTCTCTAAGAACTTCTACGTAAGCTTCGGTGGAATGAAGGATTATCTAATCGCCAGCTTGGGATATAGAGAGATTGATAACTCCATTCGCCTCGGCATAGAGCTTAACTGGGAGAACATATCCGTTGGCTTCACTCCTAAACGCTCTGATGGAGAATTCGCCGGCTCGAACGTATTCGTTCGTTTAACTAACGAGAAGTTCCATAACTCTGCTGATTTCGCAAATAGATATACCATATCTACTTCTTTCTTTAATGCGGAGATATCACATAATAACGCTACTTTGTGGAATCCATCAAATAATAATAATCAGCCAGATAAAGTAATGGATTTACTCTTCGCTTCAAATGAAAGCAATAGAGAAATTTACAATCATATAATGGAAAAAAGCAGCAAAGATGAGGCTTTCCAGTTTATTAATAGAAAGTATTATTCTTTGGATTCAACTGCTAATGATGTGAAAGAAGCTGATACTACTTATATCAAAACTCCGTGGAACTATCGCATTAAAGTGCAAAGCGTTAATCACGAGGAAGAGGAAACTGTTATTTGCTTTAGAGTGTCCGACTCGTTCACTCGCAATGTGCCGAACCTCGAACGCAAAGACTTCAGCCCTGTTAATGAAACTATGAAAGTTACTTCTTTCAAAGAAGTGCCAGCAGAGCCGCAAGAAAAGTTCGATATCATCTTCCTGCAGGACTGCTCCAATACACTGAAAGATCAAATAAATAATATATCGCTAAACTTCAGAAACTTCTTCACTTCACTCGACGCAAAAGGTATCGATTACCGCGTGGGCGGAGTGTGGTATGGCGAGCAAATATACAAAATAACTGAACCTACTAAAGATACTGAAAAGTTCATTAAAGACTATAAAAATGCTCCAAGGAACGCACCGGACGAAGTTAGCTCCATAGCTATAAACGAAGCTCTGAAGACTGAGTTCCGTCTAGATGCACACCGCATTTTCATCCTCATTTCGGACGAGCCAGCATTCCAGACTAACACCTCTATCACAGAGACTGAGCTAATCAAAAAGCTATGGGCATCGCGCATTAACCTATACTCTATAGCAGATTATGCTAAGTATAACTCTGGCTTGCTAACGAAATTCACTCTCGGCAGGGAATATCAAATCTCAGATGATATTAACTACATTATGATGAAATTAGTTAATGATATGCTTACTAACTATGAAATAAGAATTAAAAATAGAGGCTATTAATTTCTTATCAAATAATAGAAATAAACAAAAAGGGCGGAACAATTAAGTTTCGCCCTTTTTTGTATATACATCTTAAAAACACTATTTGTGCATCTTATTATATGCCTCTGTTACTCTTTTTAAGTCTTCCACGCTATTAACGCCCTGAAGCTCATCGAACTCAGCCAGAGCAAAAGCCCTAACGATAGCACCATTCTTCTTCAGAATTTCGATAATATCAGTTAAGTAGTATTCCTTCTGCTCATTCTTATTTGATACATACTTAAGCGATGGGAAGAGCAGTCTGCCCTTTACTAAGTAAATACCACTATTGATTTCCTTCACTTCGCGTTCTGCCTCTGTGGCATCTTTGTGCTCGGTGATGCGCAGGAAGGAATTAGTAGCTTTATCGCGAATGATACGTCCATAGCCAGTAGCATCTGGTGCTATAGTGCTGAGAACGGAGATATCCGCATCTGCTTCTATGTGGGCTTTATAGAAGTTCATCAGGGTTTCCGCAGAGATAAGTGGCACGTCCCCCGCCAAGATGAGTATATCATTCGTATAGCCTTCGAATAGTGGTTCCGCTTGAGCTACGGCGTGTCCTGTGCCGAGCTGTTCAGCTTGCACGCAGGTTTCCGCTTCGGGGAAGTTCTTGCTTAGGAAGTCAATTAACTTCTCTCTTTGGTGTCCCACGATGATTACATTCTTCTTCGCGCCGATTTCTCCCGCAGTTCTAAGCACATATTCAATTAAAGGCTTATCATTTAATGGAGTTAGCACTTTCGGGAGATCCGGGTTTTTCATTCTTTTGCCTTGACCAGCAGCGAGTATAATAGTCGCTATTTGCTCACTTTGTATTTTTTTCATATTTCTTTTTTTGTGTTTATATAAATAATAGGCGACTAATTTAGCCGCCCATATTGTAATTATCTTATTTACCGAATACTTACTTCGCCAGAGATATACTTCTGCGTTCTCTGATAACGGTTACCTTAATTTGTCCTGGGTATTCCATTTCAGTTTCGATTTGCTTAGCTATATCATTAGCCATAGTGTCTGCGAAAGCATCATCTATCTTATCCGGCTCTACGATTACTCTGATTTCGCGACCAGCCTGAATAGCGAATGTCTTCTGCACACCGTCGAAGCCCTGAGCAAGTGTTTCCAGCTTTTCGAGGCGCTTCACGTAGTTTTCGAGGGATTCGCGTCTTGCGCCAGGTCTTGCACCGCTTATGCTATCGGCAGCTTGCACTAATACGGCAAACGGAGATTCCATTTCCATATCTTCGTGGTGCGCACCTATTGCATTGCAGATTACTCTATGCTCTTTGTACTTTTTCGCAATTTCATATCCCACGAGTGCGTGCGGACCTTCCATAGATTGATCCACACACTTACCCATATCGTGCAATAAGCCAGCGCGCTTAGCAGGTATGGGGTCTAAGCCAAGCTCAGAAGCCATTAAGCCAGCAAGGCTTGCCACTTCTATTGAGTGATTAAGCAAGTTCTGACCATAGCTTGTGCGGTATTTCATTCTTCCCACGAGTTTCATAATCTCTGGGTGCATATTGTATAAGCCAAGCTCGAGGACTGTGTTTTCACCTATCTTTATGATTTCATCTTCTAGTTCTTTGCGCATTTTTTCCACGACTTCTTCTATTCTCGCGGGGTGAATGCGTCCGTCAGTCATCAGTTTTTCGAGGGCTTTCTTCGCCACTTCTCGTCTGAATGGGTCATAACCAGAGATAACCACAGCTTCTGGGGTATCATCGATGATTAGATCCACTCCAGTTGCGGATTCAAATGCGCGAATATTGCGACCTTCGCGTCCGATGATTCTTCCCTTCATTTCGTCGCTATCGAGGTTTACAACTGACACAGTAGTATCCACGCTGTGGTCTGATGCAGTTCTTTGGATAGCATCTAAAATTATATTTCTTGCT
>JBHADY010000113.1:0-6035 GCA_041855325.1 Ignavibacteriota bacterium | reverse complement strand
GTATTGTTCTACTTCTGCTTTGCATTCATTGCTTGTGATGAGCTGCACGAGTGGGTGCTCTGGAGCTAATACTAAGTAGTTAGCGCCGAAAATTGTATCCGGACGAGTAGTGAATACAGTTACGCTTTCTTCGAAGCCCTTAACTTTAAAGATTACTTCTGCACCAACGCTTTTGTTAATCCAGTTTTTCTGCATTTCCAGTGTGGAGTGAGGCCATTCTACTAAGTCTAAATCATCGAGCAGACGCTGAGCGTATTCAGTTATGCGTATCATCCATTGGCGCATAGGGCGACGCTCTACCGTATAGCCCTTAGATTTCCATTCATCTACTTCTTCGTTCGCAAGCACTGTGCCTAATTGCTCGCACCAGTTCACAGGGATATTCGCGATGAAGGCGAGTCTCTTGCTATCAATATACTCATTGATTTCCTCTTCGGATTTCAGTTCCGCTGGGATAGGTAGTTCGCTTATTGGGCGAGCTTTTTGTTGTTCGTGGTCGAACCAGCTATTATAGATAAGGAGGAACATCTCCTGAGTCCAGCGGTAATACTCTGGGGAAGTAGTGTTAATCATTCTGTCCCAGTCGTATCCCAAGCCAATCATATCCAATTGGCGCTGGAAGTTAGCTATATTCTTTTCAGTAGCAACTACTGGGTGAATATTATTCTGCATACAGTAGCGTTCAGTCGGCAGACCAAAGGCATCGAAGCCCATTGGGTGCAGAACGTTGAAGCCGTTCATTCTCTTGTATCTTGCAATAATATCAGTCGCGGTGTATCCTTCTGGGTGACCAATGTGCAAGCCCGCACCACTTGGATATGGGAACATATCAAGTATATAGTACTTTGGCTTAGAGAAGTCATCTTCCACTTTATAGATATTTTGTTCTTTCCAGAACTTTTGCCATTTTTCTTCGATTTGAGTAAAATTATAAGCCATAATTGTAATGTTATATTCTATTTGTTATTTTTTGTATCGTATAATTGTAATTAACTTAAGACAGCAAAAATACGCAATATTATCGAAATAATCCTTATATAGAAAATCTCTCTTGGATAGCTATATGTTTTTATTTATTTTTGCGATTTATTAAATATAAGGTTAATTAATGAAAATATTAGAATTTAGCTTAGGACCAATAGAAACCAATAGCTATTTAGCAATAGATGATAATAAAAATGCCGTACTAATTGATTGCCCACCAGATGCCTTCATCGCAATTACTAATGAATGCGAAAAACAAGAGCTAAATCTGAAAGCTGTTCTTCTTACTCACTCGCACTGGGACCACGCTGCGGACGTTGCAGACTTCAAGGAAAAGAAGAACGTTCCAATCTACGTGCATAAAGATGATGAGTATAGAATGATTGACCCAATGGGCAATTCTATTTGGCGCCTGCCATTCGAGATTAAGCCCTGCAAAGCTGATTTCTACTTCACAGATGGGGAAGTACTTCAGTTTGGCGATATGAAGTTTAAAGTGCTATGCACTCCTGGGCATACCGAAGGTAGCGTTTGCTTCTTGGTAGAGGAAAATGATGTACTATTCAGCGGGGATACACTATTTAATTTTGGCTTTGGCAGAACCGACCTCCCCGGTGGTGATTACTCCAAGCTAAAGAAATCAATCACAGAAGTGCTATATAGTTTATCTCCAGATATTACAGTTCTCCCCGGACACGGAGAATCCACTACCATAGCTTTCGAGAAGAATAATAATAGATTATAAGCTATTATTTAATGTATATTCATATTATTTGATAATTTGAGAAAATTTTCATATTTTTACGTTTGCAATTTTTGCATTCTCGGAAATGTTACAGCAAAGCAATAAGATATGAAAATTTTCTCTTTTATACATAAAGTTTATATACGCTTAATCCTACTTTTCTGCATAGCAACTCTTTCAATCTCAATGAGCTATGCAAGTAGCCCCAACGACCAAGCAATTAGAGATATTATCTCTAAAATGACCATAGAAGAGAAAATTAATCAACTCTCCGCTGAGTTCAGCAAACCAATCGAACGCCTTGGCTTGAGCCAATATCAGTGGAAGAACGAAGCCTGCCACGGCATAGTATATGGCGAAGCTACTATCTTCCCACACGTGATAGCCCAAGCTGCATCATTCGACAGAGCTTACCTCGTAGCAATGGCAAATGCACAAGCTGACGAAGCGAGAATTACATATAGAAAGACTAAAGGCAATTTCGGACTTAACTTCTGGGCGCCGAATATTAACGTTTCCCGCGATCCACGCTGGGGACGCACCCAAGAGACTTTCGGCGAAGACCCATATATGGTTTCGGAATATGCCTATCACTTCATTACTACTACACAAGGAACAGACCCAAAATATAAGAGGATAATATGCGCTCCGAAGCACTTCGTGGGGCATAGCGGTCCGGAGTATAAACAACATTTCTTTAATGCGACTATTAGCGAAAAGGATATGTTCGAGACCTATCTACCGCCGTTTAGACGTGCAGTAGTAGATGCGAAAGCCGGCTCTATTATGGCTGCATTCATCGCAGTGAATGGAGTTCCTATGCACTGTAACAACTACTATTTGGATACTCTATTGCGACAAGAATGGAAATTCGATGGCTTCGTAGTAAGTGATTGCTGGGCTATTCCTATGACTGCGTGGGAACATCATTATACTTCTTCTAATCAAGAGGCTATTGCTGCCTGCTTAGATGCTGGAATAGACCTCGAATGTGGTGTTACTCTGAATGACTCTCTCTTTGGAGCTCTTCAGAATGGATATGTCGAAGAAAGTAGAATAGACACATCTATATATCGCCTGCTGAAAGCTAAGTTCGAGCTGGGAGTGCTCGGCGAGGCTAAGGATTACCCATTTACAGAGCCTGCGGATTCACTACTTCGCTCGCAAAAGCACTTGGATCTTTCCCTAAAAGGGGCTCAAGAGGGAATAGTCCTTCTGCACAATAAGGATAATATACTTCCTCTAAAAAAAAATAAAACAAGAATATTCATCACAGGACCAAATTCATTTTTGAATTGGCAGATGTTCGGCAATTACCAAGGATACTACCCAGGCTGGGAAGCAGGAGTGGTTAGAATAGCACAAGCCTTCCGCAATGAGTACGAAGATACTACGATGATCAAATACGCTTGGACTTGCGACGAAGTGCACTCGCCGACCTTACCGGCAGATACTACTTGGTTCAGAGCTGTTAGTACTGGTAGTGAAAAAGGCTTCTATGCTGAGTACTTCGCAAATGATTCTCTACGAGGAGAACCAGCTTTCACTCGCATAGATAAGAGTATTAAGTTCGACTGGAAGGACAAAGCTCCATTTGATGCTTTCCCTGTGGATAGTTTCTCTGTTCGCTGGACTGGATATATTACACCTGACACTACCAATTACTTTACTTTCCGCCTCCGTTCTGATGATGGCTTTAATCTGTACATTAATGATACTTTAGCCATTGAAGCATGGAACTTCGATAGGCGAGACCAACACAAGATAATTAGGCAATTAGACTCCGGAGTTACATATAAAATAAGACTGGAATACAGAGAAATACAATGGGATGCTTGGGTGGACTTCGGAGTGGGGAACTCCAATACTTGGAATGAAGAAGTAGCTCGTGCGGCTGATTCTCTCGCTGCTATGTCCGATGTTGTCATCTTCGTCGGTGGAAATACTCCCGAACTCGAAACTGAGCGTATTCTGCAGAACTATGATGGCATAGATTATGGAGATAGAGAATACTTAGAGCTTCCTACTATTCAGCGCAAGTTTATTAGAAGACTGAAAGCCAGCGGAAAGCCCGTTATTCTTGCAATTATGGGTGGCTCCAGCTATGCACTTGAATGGGAAAAAGAAAATTTAGATGGAATCCTTGATATATTCTATCCCGGTGAGTTCGGCGGGAAAGCCCTTGCCTCCGTTGTGTTCGGAGATGTGAACCCAAGTGGAAAGCTCCCGCTTACCTTCTATCGTTCTACAGAAGACCTTCCACCTATGAGCGACTATTCTATGAAGAATCGTTCTTATAGATACTTCGATAAACCTGTGCTATTTCCATTCGGCTATGGGCTTTCATACACCACATACGAATATACTGATGCAAAGGTAGAGAAGCAAGAATTTACCGAAACCCTGAAGGATAGCATACGCCTTTCTGTGAAGGTGAAGAACACGGGCGAACGTGACGGAAAGGAAGCTGTGCAGATATACGCCGCTAAGCCCGGCTCTAAGAATTATGATGCTATAAAGACATTAGTAGAATTTGACAAAAAGCTAATAAAAGCTGGCGAAGAAGTGGAATATACTTTCTCCATTCCACTCGAAAGGCTGTGCTATTGGGACACCACCACTAAGAAATACGAAGTGGAAAATGGCGACTATATGATTTATGTTGGCGCAAGCTCGCAGGATATAAAATCCGGATTTAAAGTAAGCATTAACGTAGAGAAAAGCAGCGTTTCCCCAAGCGATGAAGCTATTCGATATAGACATAATCAATCGCTGAATCAAATAGAGGTATTCGCATATTATGGCGACGAGGAAGACGTGAAGCTATATGATATGCTCGGCAAAGAGCAAGCAATAAGCAAGAAGAAAGCAGGAAATACACTAATTCTGACTTACCCGCAAATAGCCAATGGTGCGTACATTTTGCAGATAGACAAAGAATATCATAAGATACTAATTAATAAGTAGATATAAAATATAATAGGCAGTTATTCGACAGTACGTACTCACATTTCCGTGAATTAACAATAACAATAAATTAACTTATAAGAGTAATAAATGAATAACTGGAAGAGGACATTTGCATTTATCTGGACGGGACAATTCTTCTCCCTAATGACAAGTGCAATTGTCGGATATTCTACTGTTTTTTGGCTCAGTTTGGAGTCGCGTTCAGCTTCTGTTATCTCCATAGCGATGATTGCCTCTCTGCTTCCGCAAGCTGTGATTGGCTTATTCGTCGGTGCATTCATTGACCGCTGGGACAGAAAGAAGGTAATGATCTCCGCGGATATGTTCGTTGCATTCTTCTCTGCGATATTGGCAATTATGTTCTTTCAGGGGAATATCAAGTATGAATATGTATACATAGTGCTTGCTCTGCGTTCGATTGGCAATGCCTTCCACACTCCGGCTATGCAGGCATCTGTTCCTTTGCTCGCTCCGGAGAAGGAGCTTACACGCATCGCAGGTTTTAATCAAATGATACAATCCAGCACAAACTTGGTAGGTCCCGCTTTGGGAGCACTGCTCATTTCAAATGTAAATATGGGCTATGTGCTACTATTGGACACCGCGGGCGCTATCATAGCAAGCACATCACTGCTTTTTGTACATATCCCTAATCCCAAAAAGAGCGAACAGCACGAACAGCCACACATTTGGCAGGACATCAAGGACGGCTTCCGCGTGATATACGACACCAAAGGCATACTCCACCTATTCGGTATCAGTACTATTTTTACACTTGTAATTATGCCAATTGCTATGATTTTCCCACTTATCAGCATAGAGTATTTTTCTGGCGGTGCTTATGAAATTAGCATAGTGGAGACCTTCTGGGGAGTGGGAATGATACTTGGCGGTCTCCTCATCGGTGCTATTAAGCGATCATACAATGAAGTGATAGTAAATAATGCAACTTACTTAATTTGTGGAGTAGTGCTATTCCTTATGGGCATTCTTCCCGAGAGTGGATTTGTTTTTTTTGTTGGCTTAACGGCTGTGTGTGCAGTAACTGCTGCTGTGGGATACAGTGTATTCACTGCGATAACTCAGAAGAACATAGCGCCCGAGGCACTGGGACGTGTCTTTTCCCTGAACTATAGTTTTTCGATTTTGCCTTCTATGGTAGGTTTAACGTTCGCAACGGTTCTTGTGGAGAGTATAGGTTTAATGCTTATGCTTAAGGTGGGCGGAGCGAGCATTATTCTCATCGGTGCTGGGGCGATGTTCTCGAAGCCGATGATGGAAATGGGTCGTATTTCTCACTCATCTTTGATGAGAGAGAAATACGGAAGTAAGAATT
>JBHADY010000112.1:0-3583 GCA_041855325.1 Ignavibacteriota bacterium | reverse complement strand
CAAAGCAGCTATCTGCGCAGTTCCTCTATTGGATATGCTTAGATTCCATAAGTTCTTAATCGCTCGCTACTGGATTCCAGAATACGGCGACCCAGAAAAAGAAGATGAATTCTTGAACTTACTCAAGTATTCTCCATACCATAACATTCGCAATGGATTTAACTATCCAGCAACTATGGTAAAAGCAGGCGAAAACGATACACGCGTTGATCCTCTTCACGCTAAAAAATTCGCTGCTGCTCTTCAGAATAACTTAGGACAAGAAAGCCCAATTCTTCTTTATAACGACTTCGAAAGCGGACACGGCTCTGGTAAATCTATCGAACAAAGTGCCGAAGACACTTACCTCGAATGGAAGTTTATTATGAACGAATTAGGTATGTAATCACGATGTAAATCAAAAGCTAAAAACACAAAAGGGGCTTCACTCTGTGAAGTCCCTTTTATTGTAATTCTATGAATTAATGTTTTATTATTATTAATATGAATTCATAAATAAAATTATGAGTTCATTAATAGCCATCTTTCAGCGTCGATAGCAGCTTGGCAGCCACTTCCGGCAGCGCTGATAGCTTGTCTGTATGTGAAGTCTTGCACGTCGCCACAAGCGAATACGCCAGGAACATTTGTGTATGTTGATTTGCCTTCAGTTAGGATATAGCCTTCTTCGTTCAAGTTGATAATTCCTTGGAAAATATCGGTGTTAGGCTTATGTCCGATAGCTATGAAAGCGCCTTCAGCTTTCACATCGATGATTTCATTAGTTACCACATTTTTGAGTTTAGCACCAGTGAGTGATGGGAAACCATTCACTTCTTCGCCTACGAATTCATCAACTACGCAGTCGAGAGCTAATTTAATTTTTGGGTTAGCTTTGATTCTATCCACCATAATTTGAGAAGCTCGGAAGCCCTGTCTGCGGTGAACCAAAGTAACAGAATTACATAAGTTAGATAAATAATTAGCTTCTTCGCAAGCGGTGTCGCCACCACCGATAACCATAACGTCTTTTCCGCGGTAGAAGAAACCGTCGCAAGTAGCGCAAGCAGAGATGCCACGTCCCCAGTATTTTTGTTCGCTTGGAGTATTGAGTAAGCGAGCAGATGCACCAGTAGAGATGATTACTGCATCAGCTGTGTACTCTTCTTTTTCGCTCCATAATTTGAATGGACGCTGAGAGAAATCAACTTTTTGTATTGTTTCATAGATAGATTTCGCACCGAAGCGATTAGCTTGCTTGCGGAGAGTATCCATTAATTGTGGACCTGTGATACCTTCTTCGAAGCCTGGATAGTTTTCCACTTCAGTAGTTATCATTAATTGTCCGCCTGGCTGCATACCTTCGAAAACTGCTGTATCGAGGTTAGCTCTTGAAGCATAAATACCAGCTGTGAAGCCCGCTGGACCAGAACCTATTACTATTACCTTATGATGAGTTGCCATTATTTACCTTTTATCAATATTATTAAAAATGTTTCGTTCTTATACTTTTTGCAAATTGCAAAATACGATTTTTTTTTTGAATTATCAATAAGTTATTACTGATATATGGAAAAAAAGCGATTATTATTCATCGACATTCTTCGTGGTTTAGCCGTATTTGCAATGATTGAAACACACGTCGTAAATTCCATAATGCGAATAGAATTCAGAAACGGTGAATTGTTTAATACGATTAATATAATGAATGGTTTCGTTTCGGTGGCATTCTTGTTTCTATCTGGCGCGACCTTCACTATTTCAGCGAGTAAAAAGCTGAAGTCATATAAGAAGTTAGAAAAATCACTCTGGATTTACCTGCGCAAGCTATTCGTCATCTTGCTCGTGGCGTATGGACTTCACTTACCGGTGTTTTCGTTTTCCGAATTGGGCGATCTCTCCCGCGAACAAATGCTCTTCTTCTTCAATTGTGATGTTCTGCAGAACATAGTTTATACCTCACTCATAGCACTTGCAATTGCGATAATCACTCCGAAATATGAATATTTAAAATACATATATTCCCTTTTGGCATTAATATTTATGGCTCTCTCGCCTGTGGTCTGGCACTTGAACACCACGGAGCATATTCCTATATTCTTTGGGGCTATTGTGTCCGGTCCGGAGGTCTCTGGCTTCGGGCTATTCCCTTGGAGTGCTTATTTCTTCGCTGGATCGGCTTTCACTCAGATATTCTTCGAGCAGGAAAAGAAGGTGAAGTTCTCTATATTGGCGATTCCTCTTTGTGCGATAGTCGTAATACTCAGCTTCGCAACGAGTGAGGATTTAATAACTTACTTCTCTTGGGATAACTGGTGGAACGGCTTTGCTACTCATACGCTCTTCCGCCACGCCTCTATGATTGGTTTTTTCTGTATAGCTTATTTGATAGAGCAAACACTACCGAAGTCACTAAATCTAAAGTACTTAACACTGCCGGGAAAAGAATCGCTAATGATGTATGTTGGGCATTTGCTTTTCCTTTATGGTATAGTGGTAAACTTAGGCTTTAACTACTTGCTTGGTCCGCGTCGCGACTACATAGAAGTGGCTATAATAACCCTGCTTATGATAATCCTCTTTTATTATTTAGCATTCGTATGGAATACTATTAAAACTCATAAACCTAAAATCGCAACTTATTCGTTATTAGGTGTAGGTATTGTGATATTCACTGTATTAACTTTGACATAACTAAAACATAAAGGCTATAAAATGGAAAGATTCGACATTAACGATTACAATTATTTGCGTATATCTGCTTGTTCGCCCAAGTGCAAGCTAATGGATATAGACTATAACCTCTCTCAAATAATAGAGGAAATACACAAGGCTATAGAAAATGATGTGCAGATAATCTCCTTCCCGCAGCTTGCACTAACAGGCAATACAAGTGCAGATTTACTAAAGCATAGCATCATCAGAGAAAAGATAGATAAAGCTATTAAGCAGCTATGCGAAATATCCAAGATACATTCTTTGTGCATCATAGTGGGAGCGCTGGTGCATCATAATTATGAAATATACAACTCCGCCATTGTTATGGATAATGGCGTTGTGCGGGCAATAATACCCGAGGAAAGCGTGGATTATCAGCTTATCCCGCAGATATTCAACAGAACGAATGTGCCTTTCGGCAATAATATTATCTTCTCGTACAAGCACTTCCAAAGACCGGAACTGGCGAAGTTCGCAGTTGTAGTGGGCGAAGACGCGAAGAAGCCTATTCCTTTCTCTTCATTCGCTTCGCTTGCTGGGGCTGATGTAATTTTTAACTTGGGCTACCAAATAGAAACAGTGGAAGCCTCTGATACTTGGCATTTGCCTATACTTGAGCAGGCTAAGCGCATTAACTCTGCATTTGTGTATGCTTCTTCCGGCTTTGGCGAAAGTTCGACGGATTACATTTTAAAGGGAAAGACTATAATTTATGAAGTCGATAGAGTGCTGGATACTGAATTCGGTTTAGAAAACGCGTCGCATTCAAGTTTGGCGGATATAGATATTGACTTAATCCGCAACACCAAGCTGAATAGCACAATATACAATAGCAATCTAACTATGGAATTTAATGAGATACCTATAAATGCAAATAATAGTTGCT
>JBHADY010000111.1:0-6781 GCA_041855325.1 Ignavibacteriota bacterium | reverse complement strand
GTCCCAAGTGGAAGCATACATATATGGCGTATCAGTATGACCGATAGCATAATTTGGGTTTTCCACGTATGTAACGTCTTCGCATACTTCGGATGCTAATTGCACGTATTCATTTGTATTGATATCGAAGTAAGCAGCGAAAGTATTATCCTTGTTTTCAGCCCACCATTTCTTTTGGTGTGGTTTAATTCTTGGGTCTTTCACGTGCCACATATCTAACTGAGTTTGAGTTAGGATAGTGTCTATATTATAATAATTAGTATCATTATATACTATTTTATCATAGTATTCAGCAGTATCAGCATAATGCTTGAGACCGAAGAATAGTCTATTTCCGTCTTCAGTCCAATCTATTTTATTAATGCTTGGGATAACGAGGTCGCCTTTGATTTCACTTGCTAATATGATAGTATCCAATATACTTGCGCTTGGATAGTATAGGCATAGGTTATTGGAGTCAGTCTTTCCGTCGGCGCGTTCTCCGCCAGCAGTGAAAGCAAGTATGGTTTTATGGTTATTCCAAGCGAGGTTATCTATTACTTTTCCTTCAGTATCTTTCACCTTTTTTGGAAGGGCGAATTTCGCATCGAAATCTATAATGTATAAGCCATTATTTGTTAAGTCTTTATCAGCGCGAGAGAAAGCAAAGTAACGAGAAGTACTATCGAAAGCGAATGCCAATACGTCGCTAAGTTCGATTTCAGCAGCATCTGGTAAGTTTCTCAGTACTAACTTCTTGCCCACTGCGCGGTGTTTCTTTTTCTTGTCTGGCTTTTCGGGAGTGAAGTCGCTTTTTTCGTAAGCTATCCATTTTCCGTCATTGCTTTCGAAGAATTTACCTACATTCTTCAGAGTAGTAGTTTTTCCAGTTGCATTTTCTACTATCGCAAGTCCATTTTTTGGCTTTTCTTTTTCTGCATTTTCAAATTCTATTGCTGCAGGACGAGTAACGAAGAAAGTCCATTCACCACTTTTATTGAACTTAGGGATAAAGCCCAGTGGCACGGTGTAAGTAGTATCTTGTTCGAAGCTGTAGAGGTGTCCGGAGTAGTCGCCTCTATCAGGATATGTAAAGTATACCACGTACTTTCCATCTTCGCTTATGATTTGTCCTCTCATAGCGCGGAACTTCATCGCATCTTCGTATGTGAGGAATTTAGTTCCAGCAAAAGAATTAGTAATTTCGAGTAATAAAGAGAGCAATATTACCGAAACCAATTTGAGTTTTAGTTTCATTTTAGCTAGTTATTTTATTGATAATAGTAAATTTAAAGGAACTCAAAATTACGGAAAAATACTGATTATTTGAAGTAAATTTATTAACATTTTCTCACTTTGCACTATTCGCAAGTGCGTGGAATATGGTTAGTATTTTCATTTTTCATATTTTTGTATTCCAAAATCTATATTATTGACTATGAAAAAGATAATAATACTGTTAATTGCTCTGCTTTCTATCTCTGCACTAGCGGAAAACGCAAGTGCTCAAAGAGGCAAATCCCGCATCTTATTCGAACGCTCGCTCGATAGCCTCTCATCAGTGAAGTTTATGCTACTCTCTGACCAAGGCTCCCATAGGAATCCAGCTGTAAAGTTGGACAGCATAGAAGCAGTGCGACTGACTTTCCCGCAGACTATGCAGAATCGCATTCTATTCCTTACGATTAAGCCAACGAATGCTCAAAATCCAGACTTATGGGTAGACCTAAATAATAACTCTGTTCGCGAGCCGAACGAAGCTATACACAGCAAGTATTCACTACTTGCGATTAAGATTAATAAGAATGCCATCACATTCTATGGGAAGATAGACTCCCTGCAGACTCACCTATTCCCCACTCTGCCAAATGATGTGAAGCAGCTACTCATTAGAAGCGGACAAGAACAAAGCATTTGCGACAGAATAAACTCTGTTGATATATCCCGCAGCACACAGATGAAGCTCTTGGACATAAGCGGATGCAAGCTCGAAAAAGTCTTCCTCGGAGCTAATGAAGAACTGCGCAACCTAAGCTTAGATAATAATCGCATGCAACTGCTTAAAGCAATAGACTTAAGCAAGTTAGAAAGGCTATCCTGCCGCAATAACCAATTAAAGACATTAGACATTAGCGGATGCAAAAACTTGCAGACACTCAACTGCTCGCATAATCAACTAAAGCATATAAAGTCTGAGCAATTGGACAATCTAACTAACTTAAACTATTCCAGCAATGCAATAGATAGCATAGAATTAAGTAAGTTCCCCGCTCTCTCCAGACTGGAATGCTCCAAGAATGGAATAAAGACACTGACACTTACAAATAGCAAGCTCACTCATCTTAATTGCTCCGATAATCAAATAACACTGCTTGATCTATCAAAAACAGAAGAGCTGAAATTCCTTAACTGCAATAAGAATGCTCTATATAAAATAATATTCCCAAAGAAAAGTCAATTAGAGCATATCAACTGCTTTGATAATCACCTAAGCTCCATAGATATTAGTTCCTTGCCTAATCTTAAGAACATAGATTGCTCAAAGAATAAGCTAACGAAAATCGACATAACAGCAAATAATAACTTAGATAAACTGAAGGCAAATGCCAATAGGCTGCAATCCATAAAAATAGATAATGTGAATAAACTAAGCCAGCTGAACCTCGCATTTAATGACTTCTCAGAATTGCAACTTGATAACTGTACTAACTTAAAGGCTTTAGACTGCTCAAATAACAGAATTTCATCAATCGGTGTATTTAAGTGCAGCGAACTGGAAGAGCTGAACATATCGCACAATGCCCTCTCCTCGCTGAACATAAGTAAAGAGAACAAAATTAAGTCTCTTTCCTGCTATAGCAATAGCATAACAGCAGACAACATGGCACTTTTGTTGGCGAATCTATCTGCAAGCAAGCGAGCTGACACGGCTTCTGTTTATCTACTGAATAATAACCCCGTGAAAGAACGCAATGACATCTCCTCCGCTGAAGACGTGATAAAAAAAATGACTAACTGGCGCATATATTACGTGGAAGTGGATAATGATACTCTAATCAATGTAAATACCGTGAATTACCCCCATTATGATAATGTATATCTCATTAATCTTAGTCCGGCTAAGGTTCGCGGAAAGTCTTTTAAGCTGAAGATTAACGGCATTGCTCCGCCGTATAATGTGGCAATAGCAAATGAGAAGATGAGGATAATCACCCAATACGAAAGCGGCGCTTCATTAGTGGATATTAATTCTCTGCAGAATGGAGTATATAATATTCGCGTGGCGAAGGAAGGAAAAGCTAGCTTCTATAACTTCATTAAGAATTGAGACTAATATTTGATAAACCTATTTCTGAGTGGCTTATCAGCTATAATCTGGTAAAAATACATACCAATAGGAAGGGCGGAGATACTAATAGTTGCTTCGCCTTTTCTTTGCGATATAGTGCATCGAGCTACTATCCTACCCATTTCATCGAATACCTTTACTTCGCGTGTGGCTTCGCTTGCGAAGTCGTATTCAATCACTAAATTATCCCCCACTATCTTATGGCTTAGCTTTGCCTCTGGTGCGTCGCTAATGAGGCGTACTGTCGGCGTGGTGCATAAATCACTAAGGCAGAGCTTTCCATATTGATAATCTATCTTGTACTCACTCATACATTCATCAGCAGGAGAAATATCAAGAACAGTGCATTCAGCCTCTCCGAATAGTGCCATTCCGTTTAAATAGAACACATTCTCTCCTTCTTTAATCTTAGGAAGACCTATCCTTAGAACTTCATACTTGCCACTGCTCAGATACTTATACCTACTCAGTTCATTCGGCAGGAACATAGACTTTATATACTGAACATATATGCTTAATCTAATTACATCGCCAGCATCGGCATTATAGTTATGCAGTGTATATCGAATAGGCATTTGCACTTCTCTGCCGCTCTGCGTGCTGATGGAATCCATAGAAAAGCTAATCTGCGGAATAAATGTCTCCACCTTTATACTAAAGTCCTTATAGCAGCTGGGGCTGGCACTCACTCGCACCTTGTATTCACCCGGACTGCCAACTGATATCTTATTAGTGGTATCGCCTGTACTCCACAGGTAAGAATACCCCGCAGGCACTTTCAGAGTAACCGGCTTGCAGGGGTATATAACTGCATTATTACTTGCTTCTATCTTGCTAACGGCGATTTCATTCACCACCTCCACTAAGATAGAATCCGTATAATCGCATAGATATTCATCATCATATATAGTATAATGGAAGTATTTAGACTCCTCATTCAGAAATATAGGAGTATACTTATCCGTCAGGTTTATCTCTGAATCGGGGTTCCACTCGAGGCGGAAGTGCGTTCCCTGGTGCGGGAAATCTATCTTATAGGATATCAGCTCTCCGTGGCATTTCTTCAGTTTCTTTGCTATATCGAACTTATCGTCGCACAGGCGAGAGATGAAGAAATCATCCAAGGCGAGGTCATTGCCGACCATTTCGCGAAGCAGGGTATAGAAAGAGAAGTTTATGGAATCACTCTCGAGAGAATCTATTATCACCTCGTGTCGCACCCAAAAGCCATTGCCCAAATACATAATTTGCAGGCTATCATAGACGATTCTATCATTAACCTTCACGCGAAAGGCGGATATGTTCTTATCCGAGTTCGGCGATGCCCAGAAGTGAAGAAAATAGTTCTTGCCCTTCCACACATTGTGAATAGTCTGCTCGAGTATTATTGATGTATCTTGTGAATGCGTGCTGGAATTAACGAAGTACATAAGAGCAGCGGAATCCTGTGTGTGGTCTCTTTGGGAGGCATACTTTCTCATATTCTCCTTTGGGTCCTTAGTAATGATGTATGTTCCCTCCTGCATGCCACCATTTTTATACTGTCTATACTGAGACTTATAATGCTTTAAGCTATCGGAAAAGTGCGGGTTTTTCACTAAATTGCGTTTTCCGTACTTTCTAGCAACAGAAGGCACATCGCCAGCATCCAGAGCAAATGCACTCTGCGAAACGGCAAAAAACAGCATAGTAATCAATATGTATAGTATTCTTCTCATTCAGTTAATCGAATAATATAGAACCACAAAATTACGCAAAATTACAGAGATTTAATAATCAAAATAGACTATTAATCTTAGGGAACATAATTTATAAGTATTAGCTTGCATAAAATATAGCATTACTCAGCATAAATTAACTAATATTGTTGTATTTTTGCTGTCCGATATTTAAACAAAAATACAAAAGATGAGACTAATCAGCAGACACTTATTGCGTTCACACATAGCGCCATTTATCCTTGGTTCTCTTACTGTGGTGTTTCTATTCTTCTTTCAATTCCTAATATTGAACTTAGATAAACTCATAGGCAAGGGACTGGATAACCTGACCATTCTCCAGCTCATCTCGTATCAAATGCCTGCATTCATCGTCCTGGCGATACCGATGGGTGTGCTCTTCAGCACGATAATGGCTTTCGGGTCTATGTCTGCAAATCACGAAATAACCATTATTAAGTCAAGTGGTGGCAGCCTGCTGAGTATGATGTTCCCCGTGCTTATTGTCTCTACTGGTATCACTTTATTTAACTTCTGGCTGAATAATGAAGTCCTGCCCGACTCCAACCACGCCAGCAAACTTCTGCTTAGCGACATACAACAGAAGAAGCCGACCTTCGCACTTGAGAATGGACAATTCTCCACCCAGCTTGATGGCTTCACCATTCTGCCACGCGATATAGACTCCTCTCGCGGACTTATGCGAGCCCTAACAATTTACGATAATCGCGATGCCATTCGCAAGAGTATAATCACCGCTGATAGCGGCTATATTCGCTTCGATAGGAAAAGCGAAAAAATGGTAATGGATTTATTCTATGGTGAGATTATCCAATACAGCGAAAATAAAGTAACTAACCAACAAAAGATAGACTTTGATACTTATCGTATGTTTATTGAGACTTCCGGATTTAACTTAAATCGTAGCACCGGAAGCGACGACACTCGTGGCGACCGCGAACTCAAAATAGCGGATATGCAGAAACGCGTAGATAAGTCAATAAGCAATGAATGGAACCTGCGTCGCAACGTGAATAAACGCATATCAGAGCATATTAACTATATTACTAAATATCATAAACCCGAAGAAGAAGAAACAAATAAGCCAGAAGTGCTTAAGCCTATGTTCGGCACGCGACAGAGCAAGGATGTTGCCGAGTCCAATGTTGTGTATGACACTCTGGAGCAAGATATGGCTAACTCCGTACCTTTTGCAGAAGATCTAACTACTACTGGCTATGGCAGAGGCAACATACAAACTGAGCTGCTTAACCTATATAATGCTGTATTCATAGACATACAAATGGTGCGCTCTCGCCAAGATGAGCAAAAGGCTTACCTCGTGGAGATACACAAAAAATACGCTATTCCCTTTGCTTGCATAGTCTTCGCATTGGTTGGTTGTCCTTTGGGGATACGCACCCGAGGAGGTAATTTCGGACTAAGTGCTGCTTTTAGCTTAGGCTTTTTCATACTTTATTGGGCTTGTCTCATCGCAGGCGAAAAGTTCGCCGATAGAGGCTTACTCGCCCCATGGCTTGGAATGTGGATGGGTAATATTATAGTTGGCACCATGGGTATTATTATGACTTTCAAGGTGAATAATGATAATCTCCGCATAATCAAAGTGATTAAATCTTGGCTTATCCCTGTTAAGAAGCCACAAGCAATAGAAAGCTAATGCAAAGACACTGACATTTTGTTATTTATTCTGTCAATATAGATTTTATCTTTT
>JBHADY010000110.1:0-3062 GCA_041855325.1 Ignavibacteriota bacterium | reverse complement strand
GCGTTATCTTGTGGCTAAGGAAAATGAATGTACCAGCAAGAAGTAGGAATAGTGTTATAACATCAATTACTCTTTCTACTACTATAGTAGCGAATGACGATGAGTAAGATACTTTTTCTCGTTTCGAGAATGAATATGGACGTACAAACTCACCACCTCTGGGGGTAATCGCATTCATCGCATAGCCTATCATCACAGCAGAGAAAAGTGGATACACAGATTTCACTTCCTTAATCGGCTTAACTATGCGTTTCCAGCGAACTGCTCGCATCCAGTGCGAACCGACTATCACAGGAACAGAGAGCAATACCCATAAATAATCCGCATCGATGATAATCTTCTTTAGGGAAGCGAAGTCAATATCCTGCATAGCATAATATAAGCAAGCTGTGACCACAGCAATGGAGATAACTATATTAAGTATCTTCTTAACAAGACTACTCTCTTGCTTAGGTGGATCGAAGTCCATTTGAGTGTCCGCGTTTTGATTGTTCTCTAAGTTATGATTTTGCTCTAAATTAGAGTTGGACGACTGTAATTCCATCTCCACCTTCCTCTAAAGTCCCAGTTCTGAATTTTACCACAGTTGGGTTATCTTGCAAATACTTATGAATTGCACTTCTCAGGGCACCAGTGCCTTTTCCGTGCAGAATAGTGATTTCGTGTATGCTTGCCGATAAAGCATCGCTGATTAGTCTATCTATTTCTGAAATAGCCTCTTCAGCTCGTTGTCCTCGTAAGTCTATGCGGTGTTTAGTATCGAATCTGTAGTTATCTATTCGTGTTTTTTGCGGAGGTGCAGCTTTGTGAGTGCATCGGCGCAGAGTATTCACTTTCACTTTGAATTTCATTCCGTTAATATCCACCAGTGCGGATTCAGATTTAGGATAGATAGCCTGCACGACTCCATTTCCGAAGTTGGAATCAATAATCTTCACTAAATCGCCTACCTTAAGATCATCTGGTGTTTCGATATCGACTTTCTTAGCTCGCCTTACTTCTTCTTTTATCTTTTCTTTTTCAGCACTAAACTCTTGCTTAAGCTCTACTATAGGCTTCTTTTCTTCGCGTATTTCCTTAATAGTTCTTTCTATCAAAGAGTTAGCATTATTAAGTATTTGATTAGCTTCTGAATGTGCCTTGCTTACAATATCGTTCTTGCGAAGCTTAATTTGATTAAGCTGAGTTTGGTATTCATTCTTCAGCTTCTCAACTTTCAGCTTTTCTTGGAGCATTTCGCGTCTGTACTCTTCAGCTTCGAATTTGTACTTCTGCAGGAGCTTGATGCTCTCTTCAATAGCTGAGTGCTTATTTCCGAGGTATTTCTTCGCTCTTTTGATGACTAAATCACTTAAGCCTATGTTCTTAGCAAGCTCGAAGGCATAAGAATTGCCCGGAATGCTCAGCAAGAACTTATACGTAGGTTTTAGCTTTTCTTCGTTAAACTCGAGAGATGCGTTTTCTATTTCATCGCGATTAAGCGAGTAAGTCTTAAGCGAAGACTGGTGAGTGGTAACTATAAAGAAAGCCTTAAGGTTAATGAATGTATCAAGTATTCCCGAAGCCAATGCAGCACCTTCTTGTGGGTCAGTGCCAGAGCAAATTTCATCTATCAGAATGAGCGAAGAAGTAGAGCAATTGTCAATGATATTCTTCAATTGCAACACTTGACTGGAGAACGTGGATAAGTCATTCTCTATTGATTGGTTATCACCAATTGAAGTGAAGATAATGCGATAATTCGTCTTGCACTCGCCGATTGGAAATATACCGCTTAGTGCCATAGCCACGTTAATACCTATGCTCTTAAGGGCAACAGTCTTTCCGCCAGCGTTTGGACCAGATATGAGCTGTCCACGTTTCTCTTGTGTGAAGTGAGTAGTCAGCGGAATTACGTGTTTAGTCCCTTTACTATGGCATAGTATAGGGTGTTTTACTTGGGTTAGAACTATCTCATTTTCTTCGGATAACACTGGCTTAACTCCGCCGAAATCAAGAGCATACTTCGCGCGAGCAAGGCAGGAATCGAAGTGAGTAACTATCTCATAGTTTTGCAATAGCTGGCGTGCTTCGCGACCGATTTCCTGAGTTAAGTTCTTTAGTATTCTATAAATCTCTCGTTTTTCTTCACTTACGAGCATAGATATCTCATTATTCATCTCGAATGTCTCGCTCGGCTCGAGGAAAACAGTAGAACCTGTCTGCGATACGTTATGAATAATGCCCGGAATATGCCTTTTGTGTTCAGCTTTAATAGGGATAACGAAACGCCCATCGCGAATGGAGATATAGTCCTCTGCCGTCATATTTTCGTCGCCAGCTTTTTCGAGTATCTTCTCTAATCTATAGCGCAACCTATTGGTCTTTTCGATAATATCTCGTCTTATTCTTTGCAGTTCGCGAGAAGCAGAGTCTTTAATTTCTGCACTATCATCAATGGCTTCGGCTATGTGCTTTTCCATCATTCTATTTTGATGAATATGCTCAAGTGATTGCCAAATTGAAGGATACAGCTCCTCTTTTTGTGCGAAGAAACTACGCAATAGGCGAGAGGTGTGCATCATTCGGCTAATGCGAAGAATATCAATAGCGTTAAGCACAGCATTTTCAACTAAAGACTTGTGCAGTGGAGTTTCAACCTCGGCTATGCCCTCGTACGGGATAGTGTCCTCAGTAGTATATACCACTTTAAGCTCGTCTATATAGTCGTGCTCTTGGTTTAGGAAATCCAAGTTGCTCGTCGGCTGTAGTTCAAGTATTATTTGTTTAGCTTTTTCGCTTACGGCATATTTGGAGATATACTCCAGCAGGCTGGGAAATTCCAATTGCCTTAAGGCGAAGTCTTGCAGTCGCTTTTCAGTATCGTTTATCTCTATATATTTCATCTATTTATGCTAATAGCTCTCTTACTATTTTTTGTACAGAATTTCCATCTGCTTTGCCGCTGAGTTCTTTCATTGCCGGACCCATCACTTTGCCCATATCTTTCATTCCTTCAGCGCCCACTTTTGCAATAAACGCTTTGATGAACTCTCTGATTTCATCTTCGGTTAATTGCTTAG
>JBHADY010000109.1:0-6630 GCA_041855325.1 Ignavibacteriota bacterium | reverse complement strand
GGTGAGCAAGAATAGATTAAAGTATGCCCCATTCGGAGTAACACCTGCGATTGGAAGAATCACTGTGAATACTATGATTACAGCAATCAAATTCGCAAGGAATATAGGCATAGTCTTCCCAACTAAGAATGGCAATAGGTTGCCGTAGCTTGGCAGGAGTTTGCCCATTTGCTTTGTTCTGAATATCCACAAAGTAGAGAAAGAGGCGGACATCTGCAATAGAGAAAGTATCATTCCCGGCACGAGATATAGGGAGTAATCCACGTATGGGTTGCCCATTATCTTCAGCTTATTCTGTATAGGCACAGCTTTATCGAATGCCTCTTCGCGGGTTAATCCCTTGGCTTTCAGCCTTGTGATGTTAATCCCCGTGGAGATATTAGACACAGTCTGTCCTATAGCTTTAAGCCCCAGCTTCGCATAGATTAAGTTTCCTCCGTCTATAACTACTTCCACTTTGGAGCCTCTGCCGGATTTAATTTTCTCCGAAAAGTCCTTCGGTATCACAACTAAGTAATACGCCTCATTCCTGCGAACCATTTCCTCTGCTATGGCTTCATTTGCTACGCTCGCAGTAACCTGCAAACTTGGATTGCCATCTAAACTGCGAACGAGCATACGCGAAAGCGCTGTGTTATCGTTATCCACGACAACCATAGGCAGATTCTCCACATCCGGCTCACTCATCACCAAAGTGATGACTAATCCCGCCAGTATCGGTGCTATCAGTGCAGCGACAATAGGCATAGGACGCTGAAGCAAGGTGCGCAGCTCATTGAGGAATATATAATATGTTCTTTTGTATAGTCTCATAATATCAATTATAGCTTAATATTAACTTAATGACAGATTAATATTAACTAAATCATAAATAAGTATCACTATTTTGCTTTATCTAAGTCAAATGTTACAGTCATTCCCGGACGCAAAGAAGGTATATTCTTCTTAGTTGGTACTAACTTAACAGTGAATGACCTAATATCGAATGTGGCATTATCGCCAGTGGATCGCCAATTAGCGAAATCCGCCATAGCCGCAATATTCATAACTCGGAACTCAGCAGTAATGCCCAGTCCGTGTATTTTACCCTTCATAGTCATTCCAACTTTTATCTTTTCAAGTTCATTAGCAGGAAGGTTCAGCTCTGCCCAAGCGTCAGTAGTATCGATAATGGACACAACTGGATAACCAGTAGCCACCAACTCACCTCTATCCACATATCGCTTAACAACTATACCGCCCCAAGGACTGCGTGCTATAGTTTCATCGAAGTAAGCGCGGGCTTCGTTCATAGTTTCTTTTGCACGAGTAACCTGTCCGCGAGCCATCATCTTTTCTTGGTTGCGTGCGCCTTTTTGTGCCATATTAAGCTGTGATAATGAAGCATCCATAGCTGCTTTTGCTGCTTTATACTTATATTCTATAGCATCGAACTCCTGAGAAGAGATTAACTTCTCGCTATAGAGGTTCTTCATACGCTGGAAAGTCTTCTCAGCTAGCTCGAACTGACTCTTATCAGCTAAGTACTTCTTCTCTGCCATATCGATTTGCTCATTGCGTAAGCCTTCATTCACCATACTATACTGAGCACTTGCGGATTCCAATGCGCCGGCAGCTTGTGCTACTTTAGCTTTTATTTCTTTATCTGTGATTTTGAATACTTCGTCGCCTTCGTTTACTATATCGCCTTCGTCGAAGTTAATCCATTCGATTCTTCCCGGTAGCTTAGAGGCTAAGTCGTATTCTCTCATTTCGATTTGACCAGTACGAATAATATGCTGTGGCTGGTCGCTTATTCTTTTGATAAGTAGCAGTGCAGCAAGCAAGATAACAGCAAACACTACTAATCCTATTCCTGTTTTTGTTACGTCTTTCATATTTCTTTTATATATTATAATTATCTATTACTTATTATAACTATGTATTACTTACTAATTACGTCCATATATCTGTCGCTGGCACCAGTAGTCAGATATAAATTTGATATATTCTGATAGTAATCATTAAGGTATGATATACTCTTAAGCAGAACACCCTCTAGGGCAAGCTGGGAATCCAGCACATCGAATGAAGTCCCTATGCCTTCTTCGAATCGCTTAGTGTTCAGCCTTAGGTTTTCTCTTGCTTGTTCTTTCGTTTTGTCAAGTTTCTTATAGCTATCCTTTGATAGATTCATATTCAAGTACTGGCTGCGAACGAGTAGCTCTATCTTGCGTTCTATATCTTTCATAGTCAGCTCGAGTGCTTCTATCTCTGCGGTAGTGGCATCTGCTTCATTCTTGGTCTTAAGGCCACTGAAAAGTTCATATTTCAGTCCCACACCTACTCCCCATTCTGGGTCTATAATGCTTAGGTAAGTCTTAAAGAGATTATAGAAGCCGAAACCATACACAGTTGGATAATATTCAGCTTCTTTTGCGTTTAGCTTCTGTCTTAGAGCATTAAGAGAAGAGCGTAACTGCATTAAGTTAGTGTTATTTAGCTTAGCTTCTTCTATGCATTGATCAAGCGATATGCGTACATCTTTATACTCTAACTTATCGCTTAGATTGCTCACCTTTTGCACATCTACGTCAAGTATTGAAGCAAGTGCAATGCGAGCTAAGTTCAGTTTATCTTCAGCTTCTTTAAGGTTGCGTTCAGCCTCTGAGAGAGCCACATCAGCGCGTAATTTATCATTATTGGTTATCATACCTTCGTTATATACGCGTTCGGCTCTTTGCTGGTGCTTTAATATGCCATCATATACATCGCGACGCACTTTCAGGTTTTCCTCTGCGAGCTGCACGGTTAGGTAAGCATTTACCACTTCGTTTATAGTCTTATTCTCTTGATTAGAGAGCTTTGCCTTTTCCACTTCTTCGAGTGCTTTAGCTGCGTTTATGCCTGCGAGCACCTTTCCACCGGTGAATATAGGCTGCACGAGAGTTAGCTTGCCCGATGGGAAGTTTTGGTCTTTCACCTTGCTTTCGAAGCTAGGGAGTTTATCCTGCAGCTCGGCTTCTATCATCTTTTGAACGAATGCCGATTGCTCTGGAGTGAATGGCTTTCCTGTTTTCATCACATTTTCCAAGTTTGCTGAGTTCAGGAAGCCCTTAGTATGAAGCTGTATCATAGCTGTGCGAATGGGATTAAGATCTATCTTCATCTCTTCGTTTATATGGGTATATGATGCCTCCAAGCTGAGCGTCGGAGCATAATTTCCCCAAGCAGTGGATACGTGTTCCTGCTTTGCGACTAAACTTTTCTGTGCTGCTTTTATCGCATTATTATTTTTTAAGGCTAAGTCTATCGCATCTTGCATACTCATTTGTGAGTGTGCAGGAAGGCTCATCGCCACGATGAACATTGATATTAATCCGCCTATTTTGCTTAATGAAATGAGCTTTTTCATATATTTATGGTATTTTAATTCCTTTAGCTGTTGCGCTAATCATTTGTTTAACAATTGTTTCTTTATCTATAGTGTCCATGTTCGCGCTCCATAATTCTAGCACAGTCCAGAGCGCCCCTATCATATAACTTGCTATAATCTCTGGGTGCATATCGGAGTAGAACTCATTGGATTTTATGCCTTCTCTCACTATATTAGCCAATCTTTCATTCACGCTTCGGGCGAGTTCGCTAATCTTATCATTCTTAGCGGATTTCCAGAATCGCCTTTCCTGCAGGATTAATCGAGCCAAGTTCTTATTCTGCTCCACGGCATCTACTATGAACATAAATGCAGCGATTAGTCTGTCCTCGTTCGATAGCTTCTGTTCCCTTATTTGCACGAACTTCTCCTCTATCTCCTGCCAAGCACGCAGGAAGATCTCTTCTAAAATATCCTCCTTGTTCTCGAATGAGAGGTATATCTTTCCAACGGAAACCCCGGAAAGCTCTGCTATCTTTGCTATCTTCGCAGCATAAAAGCCTTCTTTGGTGAATACCTCTATCGCCGCCTGCATAATGCGGGCTTTGCTTTTTTCTTTGTCTTCTTTAGTTTTAGTTTTCATCTCTATACCTGAATAATGAACCACGATTCATAGTTACAGAATACAAATTTATAATATTTATCTAATATTGCAAAAGAATAATATTCATTTCTTAAGAATAATCCTATGGAAAGTTATTTTATTATTAAATTTATCAATATTAGGATATTTTTTGTAATATTATTTTGTTTTATTAATTTTTTTCTCTATTTTTGAGTGAATTTTTAACATAATATAAGACGAGGATTAAATGAAGAATTTAATTTTAATATTTGCTAGCGTAGCTTTCCTATTCGCTTGCTCAGGACGAGACAATCAGGAACTTAACTCTCAGCAGCTTGAAGCTGAAAAAGCAAAAGTAATGGAAACCATTAAGGATTACAATACGGCTTATCAGAATAAAAGTTTTGCTAATATTATCGAACTCTTAAGCGAAGACGTGATGTTTTTTGGTACAGACTCTTCAGAGGTAATTCGCTCTTTGAATGAATTTAAAACAATGATACAAGAGCAATGGAAGCATTACGATATCAAATATGGCGATATTAGTGATCCTCTCGTAATTATTGACGATAAAGCGACTGTAGCTTCTGTAGTCTTCGGTATCCCCGGAACAATTAAAACTCAAAACACAGCTGAACAGCAAGAAGTTTTCTTCAGAATAGCAAGAACTCTTAAAAAACAATCTGGCAAGTGGGTTATCGCAAGTGGTATCGTGGGTATTGCAAAAGCAAATCACGAAATTACTCCGCAAGCTGAAGCAGGAAAAGAAGCTGGAAATGCTAAAGCTACTCCGCAGCTAAAATAAACTACTGATTAAACATTAATGAGGTTGCTAACTCTTTACGCAAAGAGTGCAACCTCTTTTTTTTGCTAAATTACAATAATATCATATATTTATGAAAATAATAAACACTATTAAATCGAACTCGCAAGAGGATACAATCAAAGCAGGATACTCCTTCGCACAGCAACTAAGCTGGGGGAATACAGTGATATTTAACGGAGACTTGGGCGCCGGGAAAACTCACTTCATTAAAGGAATATGCAAGTACTTCTCCGTAGAAGAAGAGGCGACAAGCCCCACATTCACAATCATAAACATATACCCCGGCTACTTCGATGGAAGCGATATGGAAATCGCCCACATAGATCTATACCGCATCGAAGCCCCAACAGAGTTCCGAAATATAGGCTTCTCTGAATATCTATTCGACGACAGCATAATTAAGCTAATCGAATGGCCCGAACGCGCAGAATCCCTGCTCGAAGGAAACGTCGATTACTCAGTAGATATTAAACTAAATAGTGAAATAGAAAATGCAAGAGAAATAGTAATAAGTAGCTATAAATAAGCCACTTAACTATACTCTGCATTAAGGATAGAACAAGTGTTTTTCGGACTTAAGCGCTTCATACATCAGTTTGCGGGCGCGGAATAGATGTGCCTTCACTGTGCCGAGCGGGATTTTCATCTTCTCTGCTATTTGATTATAGTCCATATCCTTTTGGTGCCTTAAGTACATAATTTCCATATACTTAGGTGGGAGTGATTTAGTAGCTCTCTCTAATGCAGCTTTCCCTTCGTTTCTCATCATATTAAGGTCTGGCACGTAAGAAGTGTCCTCTATTTCCATTTCTTCCTCTTCCCCATCGCCGAAGCTTTGATTAAGGGAAACGTGCATAACTTTTTTCCTGCGGAAGAAGTCTATGCAGTTATTTGAAGCAATTCTATACAACCAAGCTGCAAAGTGATAACTACTTTGGTAGGTGTGCAGAGCATTATATGCTTTGATAAAAGTCTCTTGGGCGAGATCTTGCACGTCCTCCTCCACTTTCACCATTTTGCGAATGGAGGAAAGCACTAAGCCCATATACTTTTTTTGAATAAAGGCAAAAGCATTCTTATCACCACTTAGCACTTTGTTAATGGCTTCTATATCTTCTTGGTTGCTTTTATCTTTATCCTGCATATTTTATTCGTCTTTAAGCTTAGAAATAATATCCTTTAGTTCCTCGCTATCTTCTTTAATGGCTTCTTGTATCACTTCAATATTATGATTTTCGTCGAAGTCATTATTCTCAGAATTTAGCCCCTCGGAACTAATATCGCCTTTAGACGTATCAGCGTTTATATTTATTGTATGATTATTGTCTTTTTTTTCATCATCATTATTATTATACATATTTTCCTCATCTCGATTAATCATAAAATTTTGCTCGCTAATATCGAAATTAGAAAGCGAGAAATCCGATGGCGCATTAATAGTGTGCTGAATCTCATTAGTGATATTAGTTAGCAAATCCTCGGATTCTCCGTAAAGATTATCCAGCTCATATAAAGTCTTATAAATAAAGCCGAGCAGATATTTCTTCGATATACTTTGCACCTCGCCTGTTTTATATAGGTTCTCTAAGCGAGAGGCAATAATACTCATCTCTTTGTCATCGAGAAATAGAATCACAGTAGCGACGGGGATTTTCGCTGTATCGGAGCTAATCGAATCTTTATTAAAAAATTCAAATAAAGGGGAAAGCAATTGAATAAAGTCTTCGGGGGAAAGATTAGCCAAATACTGATTATCTACTTCTCGTATAATCTTATTAAACTGATGACAAGAGATTAGATCATTTTGATTAGTAATAAGCTTAT
>JBHADY010000108.1:0-3928 GCA_041855325.1 Ignavibacteriota bacterium | reverse complement strand
ATTGCTTAAATGTCTCATTCGCGAAAGTGGTATCGAACACTCGGAGTACGCGTCTTCTCTCCTGAATTGGCACCATCATTTCCTTATCCATATATATGATTTGCTGCCATTCCTTCTTCGGTGTGAGTGGGTAATCCGCTATCACCACATATTGCGTTTTCGTTATCTCAGATATTAAGTCCAAGGAAGAATAGAGCTTATTGTCCTTTTTGAACATTATTCCGTCTTTGCCAGAGAGGCTATTATCTTTCATATATTTATGACTATAAGTATAGCTTGTGTCCTTCTGCAGATTCGAACTATCATCTAAACTTTGTCTTTCATTTATAGAGGTGATAGTCATTATCATTTGATCACTGGTATTATTTTCATAGTCATTAACATCAAAACTCCACTCATTCCCCACTGCTAATGGGAATTCACTCACCTTCGTTGGACGCACGTCCTCCTGTGGGAATGGCTCTAAGGTAGCCTCTGCACATCCACTAAGGAGAAGGCATATCAATATGGAATATAGCTTTTTCATTTTCTCTGCTTGAATCAAAGTTTATACGAAATACTGTAATTTAGTCCTGTCTTGTGAGTAAACCAGTATGTTGACATATGTGTGTACATTAGCGAAGTCCAGTTATATCCGAGGCTAAGAGTGAACCTGTTGCTTAACTGATAGCTTAAACCCGCGCCCAGCTTAGTAACCGGACCATACTTGCTGCCGCCCACTGCCACTTGGGAGTACAAGCGAAGTGGAACATCGTCAATTAGCTCATTGAAAGTGTATCTGTATGACAAGCCCAACCAATAGAGCGTTGGCTTTAGGTCGAACTTAAACTTTGCTCCTACTTGCGAGATTTCATACACTTGCAAGTCTTCCGCACCTAATTCGATACCAAAGGCTTGGCTATCATCATAATGATAACTAAGCGATAGGTTCACATTTTGGAGTGGGTCATTGCTTTGGAATATCGTTCTATTCGGGAAGTAGTTAGTATTCAGCAATCCATTCAGCGTTACGGAGAAATCGGAATTACCGCTATAATCCACATCAATAGGGAGATATTCGTTTCCACTTGCGCCGAAGATTGGGTTAATGTTTCCGGCATATTGCCCTCTTATTTCGGAACTTGCAAGTGCATAGAAATCGGTATAACTCGCTGTTTCTTTCCTTTCTTCTGATATGATATCTTCTGCATTTAGTGCTATGCTTTCAGAGAGCTTTTCTTCACTTTGCTTAGCGTTCAAATGCTTATCAGTAGCGAGTTTTGCGTTTTTGTTTTTAGCAGAATTATCGTCCTTAATGTTAATACTTCTGTTATTGTTAATCTTGCTATTACTGTAAATATTATTACTATTGTCCTTAAGTCTTATATCTTGCTCAGAGCTTAGCGAAGTGCTTGCTATTGGCGTATTTGCATTATTTGCCTTCATATCATATTGGCGGGCAATTTGTGCATTAACATCCTTAGCGATTTCCCCGCTTCCGTCAGGCTTATTCATTTCATTCAGCATAGTTAAGCCAGTGAAAGCAATGGAAGAAAGCACCACGGCGGTTGCCACACCACTAAGCAGCTTAGAGAACATTCCCGCAACGGGAACGGCTTCCTCTGCTTCTGGGGCAAAGCCAGCTTTCTCGAAGACCTTAGCACTCAGGCTTGGCGGCGGAAGAAGCTCTGATTTATCAAGCATAAGAGCTTTGTCTAATCTAACGGCTTCGTCGAATTCCTGTCGCAATTCGCTATCCTCTGCCATAGCCTTAAATAGGGCTTGGCTTTCCGCTTCATTAGTCTGTCCGTCTATATGCAGATAGATTAAATCTTTGTATGCTTGATTATTGATAGACATTGTTTCATCCAGTTATTTGTATTCAAAGTATAATTTAAGTATAGATCTTAGTTTTTGTTTTCCTCGCGAGATATGATTTTTCACGTCTTGCAGGGATATGTTGCGTATATTGGCTATTTCCTCGTAGGAGAAGCCCATATAGTTATGCAGCACGATGGCTTCGCGATAGTGTTCTGGTAGCAGCTCTATGGCTTTTCCCATCATTTCTGATAGCTCTAAGTTATCAGTATTAGTGCTATCTATTATGTCAATGGAGCTAATATCAATGAACTGTTTCTGGTTTCTATAGTGATTAATCGATAGGTTCTTCGTGGCTCCGAGGAGGAATGCCAGCACGCATTGTATGTCCTTATCTTGTTCTGCGGCTCTCAGTAAGGATATGAAGACCTCTTGGAAGATATCCTCTTGAGCGCCTGTGTCCGAGATCATTCTCTTGCAATATGCGAATACCCTACCTGAAAATCGGGAGTAAAGCTCTCTGAAGGCTATCTCTTTAGTTTCCAGGTCTTTCATCAGATTATAAACTGCTTCGTCGTCTAATAGTCTAATCTCATTTGTTCCTATATTTACTTGCTTTTTCAGTTTATTCCTCAGAATTTAGATATTCACATTATCATAAGCTATTTATCAAATGGTCTTCATCTATTAAGTAACATAAAGTACCCATTTGTTTCGCGGGTAGTTAACTTTTTTTCTATAACGAAGTGTTATCTAAGAAATTTTATTTTAGTGTATCTATCTAATTACCCATAAAACAAAGGGCGAACCCCAATAATTTGGTTCGCCCGAAAAATTTTTATTTTTATGCTTATAAGCCTATTGCTTATAAGAAGATAAGAAGTCGCCAATCAGATTAAGTGCTTTTTCTAATACCTTATCCTCTGGGAGAATCACGATGCGCAAGTGGCTGGTTCCCGGTTTTTGACCGAAGCCAGAGCCAGGCACAGTGATAACCCCAGTTGCTCTTAATAAATCAACGCAGAATTTATTATCATCTGGCACGTGAACAGTGGGCATAGCATAGAATGCGCCTTCTGGCTTCACGAGTGACATCTGAGGGATTTTAGAGATTAAGTCATAGCTTAAGTCGCGTCTTCTTTCTAAAGTTTTCACCAAGTTATGTAGGTGAGTTTGGTCGCCTTCCAGTGCAGCAGGGATAGCCCATTGAATTGGGTGATTAGCGCATAATCTGGAGCGTAATATTCTATTTACACCTTCGAGTAAATCCTTTAGTCTTTCGTGGTTACCGCTTGCGATACCCCAGCCGATTCTAAATCCTGGGGCTACGTAGTTCTTTGATAAACCGCAGAAAGTAATAATTGGCACTTCGCTATTTAGCGAGGCAAGCGGAATGTGCTTTTTGCCGTCGAAAATGAGCTTGTCATAGATTTCGTCAGCTAAGATGAGCAGATTGTGCTCGTCAGCAATTTTGATAAGACCTTCGAGTGTTTCTTTGCTCGCGAGGGAGCCAGTAGGGTTATTTGGGTTAATGATAACGATAGCTTTAGTTCTATCATTTATCTTAGAGCGAATATCGTCTAAGTCAGGTTGCCAGCCGTTTGATTCGTCTAAGTAATATGGATTAGGCTCTAATTCTAATTTGCTTTGAATAGCAGTATAGAGCGGATATCCCGGAGTCGGCATAAGGAAGTTATCTCCTCTATTTAGAAGGGAAGTCATCACGATTTCAATAGCTTCGCTTGCACCGGTAGTGATAAATACATCTTGAATGTTCTTGATGCCCTTTCCTTCCGCTTCATTGCGAATAGCATCAACTGCGGGCTTAATACCAGAGGAAGGAGAATAACCGTTCTTATTATCTTTCATAGCTTTATATGCAGCTTCGATAATATGCTCTGGAGTGCTATGATCATATACGTTAGGGTCGCCGATGTTCAGATAAAGCATTTCTTTGCCTGTTTTAGCTACTTCGTCTGCCACTACGATGATGTCTCTGATAGCGTATTTAATGTTGCGTGTCCTATCAGCAGCTTCAAAATTTCTGTTTACCATTTGTAATCCTATTATTGTTATGTGTAATATTAATTTGTATATATGCTATTATTTGATATTTCTAATTCTCTATGCT
>JBHADY010000107.1:0-2759 GCA_041855325.1 Ignavibacteriota bacterium | reverse complement strand
TACCCTTGTTAATATCGAAAATAACAGGAGTAGATCCGTCCAGCTTAAGCCCCTTATTATTGTTTTCGCCAAATACAAGTGGCTGACCGTGCTCAATATTAAGCGTAGAGTTCTTAGAGATTAACTTATCTCTGAAGTCAGCGAAAGCACCATCATTGAATATAGCGCAGTTAGTATATACTTCCACGAAAGCCATACCTCTGTGCTTAGCAGCGCGCTCGATTATGCCCTGCATTTGCTTACCATTCACATCTACTACTCTCGCCACGAAAGAAGCTCCCGCAGCAAGCGCCAAAACAGAAGGATTAAATGGATTATCAATCACGCCAAGTGGAGAAGTCTTAGTAACTTGTCCACGCTTAGAAGTAGGAGAATATTGTCCCTTAGTGAGAGAGTAAATCTCATTATTGAACATAATAACATTAAGATCTATGTTTCTGCGGCAAGCGTGAATAAAGTGGTTACCACCGATACTTAAGCAGTCGCCATCGCCAGTAGGCACCCAAACTGATAAGTCAGGACGCGCAAACTTCAAGCCCGAAGCAATTGCCAATGCTCTACCGTGAATAGTATGCATACCATAAGTATCCATATAATATGGGAAACGGCTGGAGCAACCAATACCGGAAATGATAGCAATCTTTTCCTTTGGAATGCCCAAAGTAGGCATTACGCGTTGCACGATAGCCAAAACAGAGTAATCACCGCAGCCAGCGCACCAGCGAACGTCCAAGTTAGATTTAAAATCCTTAGATGTTAGACCAGAAGGGTCTGTTCCAGGCATATTAATTATTTCATCAATCATAAAATCCATTATTCACCTTCCTTTCCGAGGATTTCTAATACTTTTGCTTCGATTTCGCTTGTTTTGAATGGTCTGCCCAATACCATATTGTATTGGATTACATCGCGTAAGTATGTGTGGCGAATGATGTTAGCAAGCTGACCACAGTTAATTTCAGGAATTAACACTTTATCGAATTTGCTAAGTATATCGCCCAAGTTTTTAGGGAATGGGTTTAAGTAATACAAGTGGCAATAAGATACCTTAACGCCCTTTGCTGTGAGTCTTTCCCAAGCTGTCTTAGTCGCACCGAAAGTAGAACCCCAAGTAAGCACGAGTAATTCGCCTTCTTGGTCGCCGTGAACTTCAGCTTCTGGAATGTCATTAGCAATAGCTTGCACCTTTGCTGCGCGGTATTCCACCATTTTCTGGTGATTCTGTGGGTGCGCAGTTTGGTTACCAGTGATATCCATTTTCTCTAAACCACCGATTCTATGCTCTAAGTGAGGAGTGCCAGGCACAGCCCAAGGACGCGCCAACGTTTCCGGATCGCGTTTATACGGAGCATAAGTTTCTGGGTCAGATGCATATTGCACTGGGAATTCCGGTATATTCTTAGTTTCAGGCACTCTCCACACCTGTGTTCCCTGTGCTATGTAACCATCACTTAATAGGATCACCGGCACCATATACTTAATTGCAATTCTCGCTGCTTCCATAGCCATTTCATAGCAGTTAGATGCAGTGGCAGCCGCTAATATAGGAATTGGCGCTTCGCCGTGGCGACCAAACATAGCTATGTTCAGGTCGGATTGTTCTGGCTTAGTAGGAATACCCGTACTTGGACCTGCTCTCATCACATCTACGATGATAAGCGGAAGCTCTGTCATAGTAGCAAGCCCCATAGCCTCTACCTTAAGAGATAGCCCGGGACCAGATGTAGTCGTAACAGCTAAATTACCGCCGAAAGACGCACCAATCGCACTTGCAATACCAGCTATTTCGTCTTCCGCTTGGAATGTTTTCACGCCCATATGCTTAAAGCTGGCAAGATTACTTAAGATTTCAGTTGCCGGAGTGATAGGATATGAGCCCAAAAATAGAGGAATTTTTGCTTTTTGCGATGCAGTAACTAAGCCCAATGCAATAGCTTCATTCCCGGTAATATTTCTATAATAACCCGGCTGCAGCTTAGAGTGGGTTATTTCGAATACTTCCTTTATTCTGCTATCGTTTTTAGCAAAGTTATATCCAGCTTCGAGAACTTTCACGTTCGCATCCATTACGTCTGGTTTCTTCGCGAACTTGTGTCTCAGCCAATTTTCAGTATAACCATAAGAAAGCTGGAAAATGTAGTATAACATACCCAAAGCGAAAATGTTCTTCGTCTTATCGACGCTCTTAGTAGTTAAGGAGAATCCGCTGAGGATAGTTCTTACTTCATCAATGATATTCACATCTAACAGCAGGTAATCTGCGAGCGAGTTGTCCTCAAGCGGGCTTACTTCATATCCCGCAAGCTTCAGGTTCTTCTCGTTAAATCCCACAGTATTGGTGATAATAATGCCACCTTTCTTAAGGTTTGGCAGGTTTTGTTTTAGTGACGCAGCATTCATAGCCACTAAAATATCGTAGTAATCACCAGAGGTATATACTTTCCGACCGCAATGCACGGAGTATGCACTTACACCATATAGCGTACCTTCTGGGGCGCGAATTTCAGCTGGATAATCGGGAAAAGTATTCACATCTATTCCCAAAAAAGCTGCGGTATGCGAGAACTGGTTTCCGGAGAGCTGCATACCATCGCCAGAGTCCCCGGCGAATCGGATAGTAACTTCGTCTATTTTGGTTTGTTTTATATCCATTATATTAAAATAGATTTATATCAATAATTCAATATTAATTTTATGTTAAGAATACAAAAATAACAAAAGTTTATAATAGCTACAAATTTCTTCAATTATAGCTAGAC